>NZ_BAACAP010000160.1:0-40912 GCF_045865695.1 Scytonema hankhaensis NUACC26 | reverse complement strand
TATAACTTATACACCCACATGACCACAAAATGGATTTTTGACTTGCAAGATACGGATGTATATTGGTGTACTGCAGATGTAGGTTGGATTACAGGACACAGTTACATTGTCTACGGTCCTTTGTCTAACGGCGCAACATCACTCATGTATGAAGGTGCTCCTCGTGCTTCCAATCCGGGCTGTACTTGGGACGTTATTGAAAAGTATGGGGTGAATATCTTTTATACCGCACCTACTGCTATTCGTGCCTTTATCAAAATGGGCGAACAGCTCCCATTAGCAAGAAATCTTTCTTCTCTGCGCTTATTGGGAACTGTAGGCGAACCAATTAACCCAGAAGCTTGGATGTGGTATCACAAAGTGATTGGTGGGGAACGCTGTCCGATTGTCGATACCTGGTGGCAAACGGAAACGGGTGGTGTTATGATTACTCCGTTACCTGGTGCTATTCCCACAAAACCTGGTTCTGCAACTCGTCCTTTCCCCGGAATCTTAGCTGATGTTGTGGATTTGGATGGCAAACCTGTGGGTGATAATGAAGGCGGTTACTTGATTGTCCGGCATCCTTGGCCCGGTATGATGCGAACAGTCTATGGCGATCCAGATCGTTTTCGCCGCACTTACTGGGAACACGTTCGCCCTCAAGATGGGCAATCTGTCTACTTTGCTGGCGATGGTGCAAGACGCGATGAAGATGGATATTTCTGGGTGATGGGACGTGTTGATGATGTGATTAATGTAGCAGGTCACCGTCTCGGTACGATGGAAATTGAATCGGCTCTTGTTTCCCATCCTGCAGTTGCTGAAGCGGCTGTCGTGGGTAAGCCGGATGAAGTTAAAGGAGAAGAGATTGTTGCTTTTGTGACTCTAGAAGGAGCAAGTACAGCAACAGACGATTTGAGCAAGGAACTCAAGCAACACGTTGTTCGGGAAATTGGTGCGATCGCACGTCCGGGAGAAATTCGCTTTACCGATGCTCTGCCTAAAACTCGTTCTGGTAAGATTATGCGGCGATTGCTGCGGAATCTGGCTGCAGGACAGGAAGTTTCTGGGGATACTTCTACTTTGGAGGATAGGGGTGTATTGGATAAGTTGCGGGGGGAAGGTGCTTAGGGATTTTGAACCGCACCCTCGACGCAGATGAACGCGGATAAAGAGCTGTTCAAGTCAGTAAACTACAATATTTTGTTGTGGAATGGACTAATGGACTGTCCTCTTGAGCTTATGTTTTACCCCACCCTAACCCAGACCTTATACCATTTCACCAAATGATTGCTACACACGATCCCCCCTAGCCCCCCTTAAAAAGGGGGGAAAAATCCTTAAAATCCCCTTTTTTAAGGGGGGAAAAATCCTTAAAGTCCCCCTTTTTAAGGGGGGAAAAATCCTTAAAGTCCCCCTTTTTAAGGTAGGAAAAATCCTTAAAGTCCCCCTTTTTAAGGGGGGAAAAATCCTTAAAGTCCCCCTTTTTAAGGTGGGAAAAATCCTTAAAGTCCCCCTTTTTAAGGTGGGAAAATCCTTAAAGTCCCCCTTTTTAAGGGGGCTTTAGGGGGATCTCTAAAGATGTGTGTACACTGTGGTCTTTCTAAAGGAGGACGCCTACCTCAATCATGTGGTCTAATCATCTGAAACTGCTGTCACTTTAGAAAAAATAGCCGTATATGCCAATATTGCGACTCTTTAAATCGAAGAAGTTTGTTTCATAAAAGCTGAAAAAGATGAAATTCTGACGGTAAATGTAGCCTTTGAGCATAGGTTTGCTAATGCTACGTGGTAAGGTTTTAATGGTATGGCAAGCAGCAAGCTGTTGTTGCGAGCAGGTTGTATTTTGAAATTTCCACACAATATACTTTGCATAAGCGTCTTCAGTAGGATTAGTAACAACCATTAAAGTTACAATCAATCCTGTAGCAATTGCACTATTTCTGATTCCTTTTAACATTGTTTTTCTCCAAGCAATTTAGTTTTTCTATGAACTTTTTTCTTGAGCGCATCAGTACAGTCATCTCAAGAACCTGCTTTTAAACAGTTCCGATCGCTTTTCCAGTTTAAGTAAGCTGCTTGAGATGTCTGTTGAGCATTGAGAATTTCTTCTTCACAATGGTTAATTTTTTGGCTGTATTTCTGACGAATCATCTCAATTTCTCTTATCAGCACAGCTTCTAGCTTGCGAGTTTGTTGCTCAACCCATTTTGTTTGTTCCCAGGTGTATTCTTCTCTTGATAGTCCAGTTTGTTTTGGGAATAAGTTAGGTAGTTGGGTTATTGCCTCATGATGTTGATTTTGTAGTTCTTCAAGAATTTGAAGTCGTTCTTGTTCAAACTGCTGCTTTCTTTTTCGGTAATAGCATATATCAAATTCCGCTCTCGCCATACCCAAGTTCTTAATTTGACCTGTGGAATCACCTTGCAGTACAAATTGAAGACAGCGATCGAGGCAATAAATTTCCTTAACTTCTTCCTCTGATAAACTTTCTGATTGAAAGACATAAGGTTGATATTTTTTGATTAGCTCTAAATGCCGTTCTGGAAGTTCAAATGTTTCGCTTTGAAATGCAGCACCTATCCAGAGAATGGCGATCGGGATACTAGCTGCAATGCCTTCAATCAAAAGTCCTCCTGGTAATCCTAACTGAGCGACGATCCAGAAAGCTACAACGTACTCTGCAAGAGTTAATCCTCCCGCTAAAGTACTGTCTACAGGAAAATGCTTGGTGAAGTTTCCAGATTCTATAGTTTGAAGCAAGCTGAATTCCGAACGAATAAATTTGTCCTCTAGTTCATTCGATGGCGGATTTTCTTGTATGTAACGTTCTAGCGCTTGTCTTGTTTCTAAAGTGCTTTGCCGTTGTCGCAATCGTGTAATGGTTTTAGTGCCTCGATCCTCAACTAAGTAACCTGCGATCGCTGCAGCAAATAGAGCTGATGGCAAACTAATTTTCCCTAAACGAGCAGTCAGTACTTGCGTTCCGGCGCTGAAAGTGATTGCACTAAAGATCGTGGCAATGACTTTGACAACTAATTTTGTTGTAGGTGATGTTGGTCGTTGAGCAATTTGAGCTAGATCCGCAATCCGTAAACTGGCAAATTCTGACTGTCCCTGCTTTTCGATCAGTTGTTTTATACTTGCTAAGTCTTTCACAGGCAATTTTTCAAGTTGTTCTTGGTGCAGGTTCTTCCAGTTCTTTGTATGCTTCTCAAGCTTGTATTTAGTGAGTCCAGAGAATGAATCGTTTAGTTTCATAGTTTCCGTCCCGTTTCAAATGCCCACTCAACACACGTCATAACGCTATTTGCCGGACAAATTCTTTGATTTGGTAGTCCTTTGAGAACAACTTCCAAATTGTTTTGCAGTTGTCCCATAGGTCCTGCGATCGCAATAACACTTTTGTCTCTAGTTATGGACTCAACGAGGCTTTTGATGTACTGAAAATCATTAGGATTCGGCTGATGTTTACCAGGCTCGGTTGCTTGTAGTGTAATAGTCACAACAAAAGGCTGACGACTACCTAATGCACGTTTATTGGCAATGATGGTCTGAATTTTTGCTAGTGCCAAAATGAGTGACGTTCCTGGTTCTTGACCGATACTGGTAGGTAAAATTTCATCTTTTTGACATTGACTTAACAAGGACAAACTATTGGATAATGTTGTTTCAGAAGTCTTTTCTGGTTGGTTTGCAAAAGGCAGAGCGATCGCAGTATCACCCGATTGATAAAATTGAGTACTAATTTGACAATGCTGCTTGCGCTGTAAACTCAAAACCTTAGCAGAGGTAGAAACATCATCTCCACGAATATGAGTGATATTTCGAGGAGTTATTGACGTTGCAAGTGTCATGCTAAGAATAGCAAGACCGACAGAACTAGATACCAATACAATAGGGGATTGCCATACAGGCTTGTTAGACGCTCCTCTAAAGGTGGAATTTTTTTCAGTAGAAGAACGTGGTTTCAATTGACTCATGGTGTTTAGTTGTTGTAATGCGAGTTTAGGTTGCACCAAAAAAATGTGGAAAAATCAAAAGGCTAGTGAAGTAGAGTGTCCACTTGCACTAGCCTTGGTAGAAGTCACGACTATCCTAGCTAGAAGGATTTTTCGATATGGTATTTAGTTGTGGTCTGACCCCAGAACCCAGTTTTTTTTTACCGTGTAGTGTTTCTTGATAAGAACTGAGTGAGTCTAATTGGTATTGTTTTGATTTCCTCCTGATTTTAAAAACTCAATCAAATCTTGCATTTGCTCCTTGCTAAGAACATAACGTTGGCTGGGAACGCCTTCGTGAATGAGTGCATACTTTTTTGTGCTACCGTTATTTCTAACAGTCTCGATAACAAGGCTGGAACGACTAAACCCCGTACCTTGAATAGTTTTCTCAAAAAACTCAGCTAGGTTGGACAAGAAGGCTTGACGTTGATCTGGATTGTTTTGCTGACTAGGGCTGGGTTTCATGCCAATCTTTATAATGTCCTTATCGTAATGATTCATAGATCATTGTTATTGCTAATAAGGACAGCAAAATAGCCCCTACACGGACAATCAAACCTCCTAGGAACGGTAGCAGTGGGTACATAAGGTGAATTGCACCAAAAGTTATTGACACCGCAAAGACGATTCCAAAACCTACTAGTGCTAGAAAAAAATATTTGAGCGACTTAGAAACCACTCTGTATAGAAGATGAGGCTCATTTTCTATCACAATCTTACACCTACAATAATTCAATTGGGTTCTCTCTAACTCCTCACGACCCAAAACCTGGGTCTTTCACCACAATTTCAAATTGTATTTCTCAATACTCAGCTAGAACACTGTGTGGATGCTGGTTGACAACTATCCATCACTCTATTTAGTTGTCTCAATAATTCAGGTAATATTTTCCTTGTTATACTAATTCTTTGCGAACTGGCACAGAATCTTGAAGTCTAAAATCCTTGCACGGAAAGGGTTTTGCATCTATTTGCCTATGCATCTTCACATGAAGTATGACAAAGATTTTTCCAGCGTCAGATACCGAAAATACGCGATCGCGATACGGCTTTAGCCATTAAGCTTCGCCGATCGCGAAGCGCAAGCTGTACCCAGCTTATCGCAATTTTCCAGAGTATCCTACTTTTGAAATCGATCCGCAAGCAGATTGTTAAAGTCTCAGTTCTTGCTTTCAGATAAACTTGTCTTTTAAAGACAGCTTCTAGCGATCGCTGCAACTTTGCACTACCTACAAAAGGCTATTTAGTTTAAACAAACCGATCGACAAGATACCCATCGGACATCTTTACCCGAATTGTTACTAAGCATTTGCCTGCTGTTGCTTTGTATGCTGTCTTTCTTGGACAGTCTATACTTTTTTCTATTAATGAGTATATTATCCATTTCTGCATCAACTGTCAAGCTTTTAACGTCAGTCACGATTGGCAGATTTTTGATTGTGAAGTTAGCTATAAGATGGAGGAATATCAGTTTTTAACGTAATTTGGTTTATTTTAGCTAATTATAGGAGAATTGGAGAATCCTTCTCTCGGTAAACTTATTATGACGAATTATAAACTTAATCTACTTTTCTTGAGATTTTGGTTAACAGTACAAAGTATGTTGATAGTATAATACTGTCATTTTATGTTTGTCATGACAAGCGTGAAAGATGTCATGACAACTATACTCTTGATATACTGACTTCTGATACAAAAAAACTGAGTCATCTAGTCGTTAGTACAAATGCACTTATGCTCTAGGGAAAGCAAAGTTATTTCTGGGTAGGCACTCCTACCTTTTGCGATCGCTTACAGGTGAAGATCTGAAAAATTCTATAAATGAGGAGGTGAGCGATTTTTGTGACAAGTTCAACTCGCAATCCATCTAAAAGCACTCCATCTAAGTCTGAGTTCGTTCAAGTTGTTGAGAAATACTTACAGGAAGTGGGATGGACTAACCAAGAATTGATGAATGAAATTCAGATAGGAGAAACGCAATTCTATCGGTGGGCACGGGGCGAAAGTGTTCCGAGAAAAGCTATAGTTAATCGTATAGCAGTCTCTTTAGCACGTCGGCTGGATCGAACTCGCCAAAAGTTACCTCACGATCCCTTTCCAGCCTCTGATGAAATTGATGGAATTGTGAACGAGCTTCTAGAAGCTGCAGGATATAGAGCAGCTGTCAAAGGTAAAGGAGCAGATTGTAGCTGGCATGAAATAGCCAAGAACCGCTCATGGACATTAGGATATACTGAAGTTCCAACATTATCGCAGATTCCAGATAAACCGGGTTCTTCCCCAACTGGTTTAGCTATTCAATATGCAGAGCAAATTGGTCGATTATTGGGAGTCAATACAATTTGGGAATATTTGACTTGGCAGGAAATGCCTTTGGCAATCCGAGAACGAAGAGTTCATGGTATTGCGCCTTTCTTTCTTGCACTACCAGAGCGCTTTTTTGACTATCGTTTCTCAGAAGCTTGTACTGAGGAATCTTACAGTCTTTCTGCTGTCATTGTTTCCCAACAGGGCAATAACTTTGCCGTGCTTGAAGACTTGCCTAATAAACGTGTTGAGTTGGTTCATGTAAGAGGTGAGATAGGAAGTTGGGCAGCCGCCGTGCTTAGTGATTCCTATCAACATCAGGAATTCGAGGACAGAAAGAAAGCTATTAGTCATTTATTAGCAACCGCAGGAAGAGCGAACGACGTTATTCCTATATTTTTGTCTGATAGTTTGACATGTCAGTGCATCTCTAAAGAGAACAACTTACAGGTCATCAAGATTGAAAGACTGAAAAATGTTAAGACGGCTCCAGCTTTTGCTTTTCATCCAGATGAAGAGAAATTGACCACAGCCATTAATTCTGCTATAGGAATTCTTCCAAAAATTCATATTAAATGACACAGTAATATGGCGATCTACTTTGTCAAAGAATTACAAAGATACTCCTATATCCGGAGTATCTTTGAAAGCAAAAATAGGTGTAGACAAATCTTGATGGTAAAGAAATTATATAGAACATTCGATCGTAAGGAGGGTAATACGCAGTATATGAGGCTTTTGTGCAACATAGCGGTATCTATAGTACTATAAAGATTTCATAGAGCATCCATCGCAAGATGATTTATGAAATCTTTATTTTATTTGCTGTAATGCTGCACAAATACTTATAGATTTTACATATAAAATGTTTATTAATGCCTCTAAAATGTTTGTACAGTAGACCTAACTTTCTTTCTATAAACAGTTAGTCTACTGTACAAATATTGAACGGTGGCATTTAAATGAACAGTAAAGTTTTAGAAAAAAGTAAATCATCTAGTTTAGTAGAGTCAATCATCACTCAAGAGGAAAACATCTTAAGGGAATTAGAAGTAGAGCATTGTCTATACAAATTGATAATACAAAAAGAAGGCTTAAAACAATTTGCAGAAGCTTTCTACTTCGTGCGATATAACTTTTGCCGTTTGAACTTTATATTAGGAGAAAGATGTGGTGTTGATGATTTTTTGTGGAGAGGTCTAGTAAGGAATTTAATAGAAGAATTGGGTGGTCAAAAAGGTATAAGTCATAATCAATTATATAGAGATTTTTTATCCTGTGTAGGTATTAATTCAGAAAAGTTTTTACAAGACTCTATATTCTCGTATCAATTCAATGCTTCATGGGAGAAATTTTGTAGAGATGCACCTCTTTTGGAAGCGATCGCCGCGATTTCAGTCTATGAAGTTCTTGACAAACCAGATTATGCACTCTTGCTGCGTGTTCTTGAAAAAGCTGGTGTTGCCAAACAAGGTCTTCACTTTTTTCAAGTTCATGCCAATGCAGAACATTTCGAGATGTTTGAGGATGTCATTTCTTGGATAAGCAAACAGGAAAGAGGTGAGGAAATTATTAATAATGGTAGAAATTTTGTCTTTCGTACACAACGGATGATGTGGGCGGGGCTACTAAACACGTTGGAAGAGATTTCCGAGAAGCAAGGGTTTTCATATACAGGTAGTAACAGTGATGTGATTATTGTCCAAACAGATAAATAGACAACAGTTGGTAGGGGTGCAAGGTTTTGCACCCTTACAAAGGGTATAGTTCATTTAGATGAAAACTCCTGTAATTGACATCCTTACTGATTCCAGAAAGTGTTGTCTTGTCGAGCATAATCTTTACCTTATGGTATTATTTCAATCAATTGCGCGGTCATTGCTAACTTATGGATAACAGAAAGCTGACCTTGGATTTTAACTTGTAGACCAGAACTCAAAAGACTAGCGTCTGCTATTTGTCCCCACCGAGTCACCTTTGTTTCTGAAAGAAGTCCAACAGCATAACAGCCATTTTGGGTTTCCACCATCAATTGTAGAGGTCAACTTTCCATCACCCGGATAATCTTGCCTTCGATAAGAATAGTTTCGTCAGTTTCCCTTCTTATAGGCTCCTGATTCAAACGATCTGGAAAGGAGATAGATTGATTTAGCTTGTAATTTGTCATACATTCACAAGTATTCCCTAGTATACTACTTAAATACTGTCATTAAAAGACAGTATTTACGGTGAGTTGATACAATACAATATTGACACACATCCCATTCGAGTTGCGAAAATTAACTTAATCTTAAAAAAGACCTGAGGGGGTGACAACCGTTCTGAAAACCTTGCTCGGTAACGAATAGAGTACACTATGACACATATACTAACAATTCACAATTGTTACATAGTATACTATGTACTGAGAAACTTTAGTTAAAAACTGTCATTGCAAGACAGTAGAATTTTACAATAAGTTGATACAATATTGGCACGTATTGGTTTAGGCTCTCAATTATTCGCACGCTCGCGAAATACGCTATCCTTCGGATTCCATATTTCTGGAGTTTAGTATTTTCTCTCAAATCAAACAGAATTGCTATATGAGTTTATCTCATAGTTTTTCTAAAACAAATTAAATATGAGTAATAGACACAGTGGACTTAGTTTACTAGCGTTAGGTATTGCACTCGTTATTACTATTTTGTGTTTTCTGAACTCGTGTACTAGCAATTCTCCACGAGTCAATGATAAGTCCACTTTGGCTGAGATATCCTCTACTGGGAGGTTAAAAGTTGGATATCTAATTTTTCCTCCAACAACTACAAAAAACCCTTCTACTGGTGAGTTAGGAGGTCATCATGTTGAAACTATTAAAGAAATTGCTCGATTGAATAAATGGAAGCTTGAGTTTATTGAAACGGATTGGGCAAACTTTTCAGCTGGGCTTAACTCTCATCGCTTTGATGTTTCAATAGTTCCTACATTTGTAACTGTTCCAAGAGCGTTGTCTGTCTATTTTACCAGACCTCTTTTTTTTGCAGGTAACAGTGCAGTTGTGCGGATTAACGATCGCCGTTTCACAAATATTCAGAGTGTAGACCAGTCTGAAGTTGTAGTTGCAGTGACTCAAGGCGAAGCGGGAGATGAATATGCAAGAGCAAATTTTAAACAGGCAAAGATTACTAGATATTCTGGCGGGGATCAATCACTTGCCTTTCAAGCAGTGATAAGTGGTCGAGCAGATATTGCACTTGGTGACGCTTATGTCACATCTCAGTTTGTAAAAGCTAACTCAACGCAAGTAAAAGACTTATTTGCTGAATCTCCATATAATTTGACTCCTGTTTCATGGGCTGTTCGCCGAGGAGATGATGAACTTCTTAATTTTTTGAATAGCAGTTTAGATGCATTCGACTATCAAGGAAAGCTTCTTGAATGGGAACGAAAAGCCGGTGCTAACTGGCTTCATTTGAAGAAAGTTTGGGAATTTAGTAAGAATTAATCTGCACATGGACTGGAATTTGTCTGTATTTTGGAACAATCTTTTACCACTTTACTTAGCTTTTCTAACAACAGCCTGGATTAGTGTTGCAAGTATTGCGTTGGGAACTGTTTTAGGTGTAATTTTAGGAGTTTTATCAATTATTTCCTTTAATTTAATTTCATGGTTGGCTAGACTCTTAATCGAGCTTTTTCTTGCGATCCCAACTCTTGTACTCCTTGTATGGCTATATTACAGTTTACCATTGATAATTCCTGGCTTAGTTATTGAGGGACAAAGTTGTGCTATTCTTGGTCTCAGTCTAAGTCTTTCAGCATTTGTGGCTGAAATAATTAGAGGAGGAATTAACTCAATATCTGTTGGTGAAATCGAAGTAGCTTATTGTACGGGAATGACTCGCCTTGAAGCAATTCGCTATATTCTCATACCTCAGGTTGTCCGTAAATCTTGGCCACCTCTTATGGGACAGTACATAACGACTTATAAGTTTTCGACATTGGCATCAGTCATTGCTGTTCCAGAAATTCTACACACGGCAAACTCGATTATTGCTCAAACATATCGACCACTAGAAATTTATTCTGCTGTAGCGATCGTGTTTACGATTACTATAATTCCTCTTAATATTCTTCTGAGGCAAGTACAACGTGTTAAGCAGCTAGGCGGAATTGAGAAAATATAACTTCTTAAGTTGCTTTGAGTTAACTGAGTCAAACTAGAAAAAATTAAAGCGATAAAAAATAACTGGAAACATTCTATTCTAAATATTACAAATCTATAGTATTACAATGGAATATTCATTTCTGAATGTAGAAGACATAGGAAAAGAATTTCATCGCACTCAGGTTATAAGTAATGTCTCTTTTTCTCTAAAAAGAGGTGAAAGTATGGTGATTCAAGGACCAAGTGGGTGTGGGAAAACAACTTTATTACGATGTATTGCATTGTTAGAAGAAGTCAATCAAGGAAAAATCATTTTTAATGGAGAAACGGTTTCTAAGCCTGGGTTTGTAAAACGCGATTTTGGTAAGCATCGCTTACAAATTGGCATGGTGTTTCAACAGCTATATCTGTGGTCTCATATGACCATACTTGAAAATGTGTCACTTCCTCTCTGGCTTCGTAATGGAAAAAAAAACAAGAAGATTGCAGATGAAGTTGCAAAAGAAAAGTTAGCCCTACTAGGTATTAAGCACAAAGCAAATGATTATCCAAACCAACTGTCAGGAGGTCAACGGCAAAGGGCTGCTCTTGCACGCGCACTTGTACATTCTCCTCAACTTCTTTTATTAGATGAAATCACGGCAAATTTGGATTCAGAAACAACTGACAAGGTTATAGCAATTGTTGAAGAAATTTCAAGAAACACATCAGTGATATTAATCACTCATTCTAATCTGTCTTTAGCAAATTGGTCATATGTTTTGTTCTTTGACGGTATACAATGGAAATTTCAAAAAACTTAATGAATTACCGAGGTCTTTGAATATCGAGGAGATACTTCTGGAAACAGCGATCGCTTATGCCACTTCCCACTTTCGTGAGTTACAGAATGTGAATTAACCGCTGATGAACGCAGATGGACGCCGATAAATTTGTACCTCAGCAGACTATGAAACGCTTTATAACAATCTTCTTTGATTTGTGAAAATTCACCTGCTCGGCTTCCCAATTCCCAGTCCCCATTGCCCCTCAACAAGGAGGGGGCCCCGAGTTCCCCAGTCCCCAGTCGCATTACAATAAAGATCGGATAGATGCGGGCGTGAATCCTATGACCTCTGTCACTACACCAACTGACTCAGTATTGAGTTTACCCGACCACACGCAATTGCCTGATTCTGACGGGACATTTGTGAAAAACTTACAAGAACATCCTCAAAGCATTTTACTGACAGATTCGATTAAACCTGTTTTAGAAACCTTGCATTCTGATGGTCAGTATTGTATCCGTCAAGATTCTGGTATCTACTGGGGATTAACAGATCCCCCAGAGAGAGGCGCTGAAGCACCGGACTGGTTCTATGTACCAAATGTACCGCCAACTCTCAAGGGCAAAATACGCCGTTCCTACGTTTTGTGGGAGGAGTATATTGCGCCGTTAATTGTCATTGAATTTGTCTCAGGTGATGGGAGTGAAGAACGGGATAAAACTTCGCCATCACATAATCCAGAATTATTGGATTAGCTGAAACTTCAGAAAGGAACCTCGCAATGAAGATGTTGAAACTAGCAAAGGCAAAGTTAACAAGTGGAATTTGTACGAGTATATTTTTGACTTTTGCTTTGATTCCATCTTCTCTGGCTGCAAAGTCTGGTGGTGAGTACCGACAGTTAGGGCTGTTGTATCGCCAACAAGGACGGTTTCCTGAAGCCATTGCAGCGATGCAAAAATCTGTGGAACTCGAACCGAAAAACATTATGGGGCGAGTGAATTTGGGTTGGACGCAGCATTTAGTAGGTAAGGAAAAAGATGCGGCTGTCTCTTTATGGCAAGCTATCTATCAAGAACCTTTGTTTGTTCCTGCTTACAATGCTTTGGGAATTGTCTATTTAGTTGATGGAAATGTACCAGTCGCGACATTAGTTCATGCTTGGGCGGCTATTCTCAAACCGAATAATGAAATTGCTTACTTTAATTTGAGTTTGTCTTGGCATCGATTACAAGTTTATAACTTTGCTATTATTTGTGCCGAACGTGCGGCTACATTAGAGCCTAATAATCCTCATCCTTTGGTTGCTGCAGCGATCGCTTATTGGGATAATGGCGATAAAGATGCAGCTAAACAGGTCTATACAAAAGCTATACAGTTAGATTCTCGGTATCGCGATCGTTCTTTTTTAAGTCATCTCAAGCAAGCAGCTTTCAGTCAAGAACAAATTGAAAGAACTGAGCAAATACTGACGACGATGTAAATTTTTAAGATTATTTCACGCAAAGGTGTGTAAACAAGACTTCAACCCTTACAAATAACTAATGACAAATGACCAATGACTTTTCATGATACTTCTTCAGCTAAAGTAACATCTTCATAGATTGCTGCTATTGGACAACGAAAATCAACACTTGCTAAATTCACTTCTTCGTCTTTTTCAAACAAAAAAAGTTCCCAACGCCCTTCCTGATTGCGACGGTAACACTCTACCATCATAGTGTCTTGGGAAATGAGGACATATTCTTGAAGTGTTTCTAAATGTCGGTAGTTAGCAAACTTTTTACCTCTGTCTAATGCTTCTGTTGAATCTGAAAGCACTTCTACAATTAAGCGAGGAAATTTTTTAAAGTATTCAAACTCTCTATCTCTTGCATCACAGGTAACCATGACATCAGGATAGTAGTAGCAATTTAAGGCTTCTATTTGTACTTTCATTTCAGTCATATAAATGCGACAACCAGTAGCCCGAACATGATTTCGCAATATTGTACACAAATTTCCTACAACGGTAACGTGAGCATCGCTCGCTCCTGCCATTGTAAAGACTTGCCCATTAATATACTCGTGTTTAATTTGACTAGATTTCTCTGCTTCTAAATATTCTTCTGGTGAAAGGTAATATTCATGCCTGCTAGTAACCATCTTAGTACTTCATTTATGTCTACTTTAGTAACCATTGTAAACTGATTACACTAAAAATGTAGTAATAGCCTTCAATGCGCTACAGCACCACCTGTTGGCTTAACTTTTTTGATAAATAAAATCGCAATACCGCTCAGTAATAAGGCAATGCCAATAAAATAGAAACAATCGTTAAAAGCCATCACAAAAGCTTCGCGACGCACAATCTTGTCAATGGCAGCTATTGCTTGGTTTTTTGCTGTCTCTAAATCCACGCCGCCTCGATTGGCAAAATACTGAGTTAACTGATTAATTCGCTCTTGCGTTGCAGAACTATATATAGATACTGATTCTCCTAATCTATTAGAATGAAATTGCTCTCTATTAGTTAATAAAGTCGCTAATGCTGCAATTCCCACAGAACCACCTAAATTCCGCATCATATTAAATAAACCACTTGCGGAACCAGCTTCTTTAGGGTTTAATCCGGCAGTAGCGATTGAAGTTAACGGTACCATAATCAGTGGCTGTCCCATTGCACGCACGAGTTGCGACCATCGCAATTGATCTAGCCCTGTCTGATAGCTCATCTTAGAGTTCATAAAGACACTGATGGAAAACAAAGCTACACCCACAGCCACCATTAACCGCACATCAATGCGTTGCATGAGTTTGGGAATAAAGGGAATAATAAATAACTGAGGAATCCCAGCCCAAATCAGAACTTCACCGATTTGTAGGGCATTGTATCCTTGAATTTGGGCTAGATAGAGTGGCAAAATATAAATTGAACCGTACAATCCCACTCCTAAGGAAACATTTATGATACTTGCTAAACCAAAGTTGCGATATCTTACAAGTCTCAAATTAATAAATGGTTGTTTGCGAGTTAATTCAATCCAAAAAAATAACGCCAGAAAAATCGCCGCTATGATACTTAAGCGCACAATCAAGGCTGAACCAAACCAATCTTTCCGGCTACCTTCTTCTAGTACGACTTGCAGGGAACCCAAACCAATTGCCATGGAAAGAATTCCCAACCAATCACCTTGTTTGAGTAATTGTAGCTGAGGTCGTTCTTGTTTAATTCCATACCATACCCCAGCTAGCATTAACAAACCAGGAAAAGCATTTATATAAAAGCTATATTGCCAACTAAAATTTTCTGTTAACCAACCACCTAATGTTGGACCAATAGATGGTGCAAAAACTGCTGTAATCGCAAATACAGCTAGACCAATTGGTTGTTTGGAGGGAGGCAAATAAGTCAGTACAACTGTCATCGCAGTGGGAATTAAAACTCCTCCAGTAAAACCTTGTAGGGCACGGAAAATAATCATGGAATTGAGATTCCACGCCCAAGCACAAGTTATAGAAAACAAGAGAAATAGGGCTGTGTTAACTAACAAATACCGTCGTAGGGAAAAGACACGAGACAGCCATCCCGTGAGGGGTATCACTACAATTTCTGCCACAAGATATGCTGTGGAAATCCAAGAACCTTCTTCTAAAGTCGCTCCTAAAGCTCCCTGGATTTCTTGTAAAGAAGCATTGGTAATCTGAATATCCAGTACCGCCATAAAAGCACCAAGCATACTGGCTAAAACACCTATCCAGGTTCTTAGGGAAACTTGTTCGGAGGGAGACTTGGTAGAACCCCGATTTCCTCCATTGCCAACTGTATTTGTATTAGTCACAACAGGACTCCAAAGATTTTTTTGATAGTTTAATTATCGTTGGGCACTAACGACAATACCTTTTTCAGCTAAAATCGGATGAACCAATTTTCTTAAAGCGGGTAACTGTCTAGCAAAGTATATGGAACCTAAAATACAAACTATACCATCAATAATCAAAGTTGTAGGAGCACCAATTTGACGAGCTAATGCACCTCCTACTAAATTCCCAAAGGGGATTGTACCTAAAAAGGACATCGTATATAGGCTCATAACTCGTCCGCGCATATTTTCCTTAATGATAGTTTGTAAAACTGTGTTGCTACTGGCAATTTGGATAATTGTTCCTAAACCAACAAATAGCATTGTTAGCAACGAAATTGGCAGTATGCGCGATAAGGCAAAGGCTATTAAACCAATTCCTAAAACAGTGGGACCGAGAACAATCAGTTTCCCAAGCCCTACGACGGTTTTTCTGGTTGCTAGATAAATACCACCAGCTAACGCTCCAACTCCCGAACCTGCCATTAAGAAACCCAGAGTGTCTGCACTGCCTTTTAGAATTTCTTCTGCAAAAACTGGAGCTAGAACAGTATACTGCATTCCAAAAAAGCTAACTAACGCTGATAATAATAAGATGGCTCGAATGGGTGGAAAACCAAAAGCATAGGCAAATCCTTCTTTGATTTCTACTAGAGGGTTACCACGAGTTGCTGTCATTCGTAAAGGCTTAATTTTCATTGCCAGTAAAGCTAGAATGACTGCAATATAACTTAACCCATCGATGAGAAAACAATATGCAGTACCAACTCTAGCAATCAGTAATCCTCCAATAGCTGGACCAATTAACCTCGCTCCATTAAACATGGTTGAGTTAATGGCAATGGCATTGGCTAAATCGTCTCTTCGTTCCACTAACTCTGGCACGAAAGCCTGTCTAGCTGGTGCATCAAAGGCATTAATAAATCCTTGAAACAAACTCAGAGCAATGATATGCCAAATTTGGATAGTACCGGTAAATGCTAGCAGTGCTAATGCCAAAGATTGTATCATTGCTAGTATTTGCGTACCGATAAGGGTATGGTGACGGGAAAAGCGATCGACAAATACCCCACCAAAAGGAGTTAGAAAAAAGCTCGGAATTTGACTGGTAAAGCCGATAACACCTAACATAAAGGCGGAGTTTGTTAAATCGTAAACCAGCCAAACTGTAGCAAGTTGAGTCATCCAAGACCCAATCAACGAAATGCCTTGTCCGATAAAAAATAATTGATAGTTTTTTGACTTTAAGGCAGGTGGCAGTAATTTGCCTATGGGCGATCGCGCGTTCATACAAGAATTGTTTTATACCTGTAATATCTCTTCATAAATATCATCAGACTCTAACGCTAACCCCTCTCTACAGGAAGATATGAATGGTGAATGATGAATGCTGAATGCATCAATTCATAATTCATAATTCATAATTCATAATTATTTGACGGTTACGCTAACGTCTGCGGACATTCCAGGAGTAATTCGTGCCTCATAGCCTTTTATACTCTCTTTATCAAAAACAATTTTTACAGGAACGCGCTGCACAATTTTGGTAAAGTTACCTGTGGCGTTATCTGGTGGTAAAAGGGCAAATTGAGCGCCTGAAGCCGGAGAAATACTGTCAACACGACCCACAAAAGTATGATGGGGAAATGCATCTAGTTTAATTTCTACCTCTTGTCCCGGCTTCATGTCTTCTAATTGGGTTTCTTTAAAGTTGGCAACGAGCCAATATTCGTTACTCACAATCGCCATAACTGGTGTCCCTGCTTGTATCCGGTTACCAACTTCTACCGTTTTGCGCCCTATGTGTCCGCTCGTTGGAGCAGTTATGTTGGTGTAAGATAGCTGCAACTGTGCATCTTTTAAAGATGCTTCTGTTTGGGCGATCGCTGCTTTTGCAGCTTCGTACTGATTGCGGTTCACTGTTGTTTGTTGTCCGCTTGCAGTTGCTTGTTGCAAACCTCCCTTTGATGCTGCTAATTTTGCTTGGGCGCTGACGACTCCTTCTTGTGCTTGTGCTAGCTGAGATTGCGCTTTGGCTACACCAACTCTTGAGAAAGCAAGTCGCGCTTGTGCTTGTTGCACTGCTTGAAGAGCAGCACTTTTCTGTGCTGAAGCTACATCATAGGCTGCTTTGGCTGTATCTAATTGCTGGCGGGCGATCGCGCCTTGTTGATATAGGGTATTGTAACGGTTGTAATCGGCTTGGGCTTTTTGTAAATTGGCATCTACTTGTGCTACTTGTGCTTGGGCTGTAGGAACTCCTGCTTGGGCGACTTTGACTTCTGCTTGCGCCGCCGGAATCCCTGCTTGGGCTTCTTGCACGGCTGCTTGAGCTGTGGAAATTGCTGCCACTGCACCACTCACATCTCCTTTTGCTTGAGTGGTTTTAGCTGTGGTTGTTTCTGAAGCCAGAGCAATGTTTGCTTGTGCGGCTTCTGCTTGACGGCGAGCATTTTGTAATGCGGCTTCTGCTTGCTGTACCTTGCTTTGATAATCTCGCGGATCGAGTTTGATGAGTAACTGTCCCGGTTGCACCAACTGGTTGTCATCTACTAAGACTTGGCTGACTGTTCCGGGAATGCGACTGCTGATTTGGTGAACGTGTCCTGCTACTTGGGCGTTGTCTGTTTCTTGGTGGCTGGACGCATACTGCCACCAACGATAACCAAAACCACTCGCTGCGATCGCACCTACACCCAATGCTGCTAATATCAATCCCGTTGGCTTCTTCTGCTTCGGGGTTTCTGGTGGTTGTGGTACGGTTTCTTGATTTTCCACCTCAGATGGAGTCAGTACTGCAGTCTCTCCGTTTGCAGTTCTATTTGCTGTTACTGCTTCGAGTGTCTCCATATCCTTGATGAGTTCTGGTTCTAAAACTGCAGTTCTTTGTCCGTTACGTCCGTTTTTGTCAGTGTTTGTGAGTTTCATGATGACTTACTTCCCTGGTAGATTTTGAAAAATTGCTTAGAGTACGTAATATTTAGTTAGAATATATTTATTTCGTATGCGTAATATCATAAAAAGAAAAATTTGAGTTAACATCACCCGCTCGGGTGAATTCTATGACAGATTGTCAATTGCCTTACTCAGAAATTGGGAAAACTGTTCGCGTTCGGCGTAGGAAATGCCGCTCATTGCTTGCTCGCGAATCTCAACTGCTATAGGCGGTAACACGTTTTCGAGTTCTTTGCCAGCGTCGGTTAACCAGATGCGCCAGATTCTGCGATCGCGAGAATCGCGTTCTCGACGAATCAATTTTCGTTCTTCCATTCTATCAAGGACACCAGTTAAAGTACCGCCTACTTGTTGTAGTTTTTCCCCTATACTAGAAGTCGGTAAACCGTCTTCTTCCCACAAACAGCAGAGAACAACCCAGTGAAAGGGTGTCAAGCCGAAGGGTTCCAAACGTTCTGTAAACTTGCGAGCTAGGAGTTGTGAAAGAAGTTTGATGCGGTAGCCAGTCCCATAGGGAGCGCGAACTTGCTGCCAAGACGCCAAATCTTGAGAATTCTGTGGCTTGGAAACCATATCTAATTATTTAGTATGCGTACTATTTATTATGGCACATTATAACCAATTAGCAACTACCTTTTCCCACTCCGCTTGTCAATCATATCAGCGAGTAAAGCAAACATACTCAATTGAGTAGCAGCAACAAAAAGAATCAAAGTACGCTCGGTTAAATCGCGTCTGATGAAGATATCTTGGCAGAGTGTCATCAGAAAACCAGCGAAAAATAATCCTGCTACAGGTAAAAAGACTCGTAAAGGGGCAAAATACACTCCTACTCGCAGAATCAGTTGCACAAAACGTAAAGTGTCTTGAATGGGTTTAATCTTGCTTTTACCTACCCGATGATGGTAGTCAATGGGGACATAGTGAACGATGTAGTGATTGGTGAGCATTGCTAATGTAATAGTGGTAGTAAAGCTGAAGGTATCGGGTAGGATATTCAAAAATTCCTCAACTATGCTTTTACGGAACACCCTTAACCCACTATTCAAGTCTGGAATGCTCGTAGTGGAAATCCATTCAGCAAAACGAACTAAAAACCACTTAGGGATTTTACGGAGATTTGAGTATGTAACATTGTTGCCTATTCTAGCTCCAACAACCATGTCAGCGCGATCGCTAAGAGTTACTAATTCTGGAATCCGTTCGTTAGGATAAGTCCCATCAGCATCAGTAATAACAATCAGGGGATACTTGGCTTGGCGAATTCCTGATTTTAGAGCTGCACCATATCCCCGATTTCTGATATGTTCTATTATACGAATGTCACTGTGGGAGCTTAAAATATTACTAGTCTCATCTGTAGATCCATCGTTAACTACAATAATCTCGTACTGACAGTTAGCTAAGTTAAGGGTACTGCGCAAATTATTTAATGTAGCTGCAATGCTTTTTTCTTCGTTATATACAGGCAGAACAAGCGAAAAAGCTGGACATACAGATTGTGTAAATTGAGAATCTTTACCTGTTCGCGTGTCTGGCTGCATGATGATTTCTTAAAAGTTATGTTATATAGCAATACTAAATCATTTGAGAAAAGTTAGAACCTCGACTTTTTTAAGAAGTCGGGGTTCTGAACTCACTTTTTATTGAAATATAAATTATTCCCAGAAAATGGCAGCAACTGACATCTATAACTCATTTACATCTTTAACTAAAAAAAATAAAAGCTCTACCATCTTTTGGTTGACTTTAAGTATCGCTGTGGTAATTGTTTATAGTGCGATCGCTATATTACCCGCCTTTCAACATCAATACATCATTCAAGACGACGCCCGACAGCATATTTTTTGGATGCAACGATTTGTAGATCATCAATTGTTTCCAAAAGATTTGATAACAGATTACTTTGAATCTATTTCGCCACCAGGGTACAAAGCTTTTTATCAAATCCTAGCAATTATAGGAATCAACCCAATTTTAGCCAGTAAGATTCTACCAGTTTTACTGGGTATAATGACAACAGTTTATTGCTTTGGGATTTGTGTAGAAATCTTGCCAATACCACTAACTGGTTTTATCGGTACGCTGTTGCTGAATCAGGGTTTATGGCTGGGAGACGATCTTCTTTCAGCAACATCTAGAGCTTTTCTCTATCCTTTTTTCTTTGCGTTTACTTATTATCTCCTGAAGCGAGCGTTATTTCCATGCCTTATATTCCTAGCCCTACTGGGATTATTCTATCCTGGATTTGTGCTAATATCTGTTGGCATTTTAATTTTGCCAATTTTTAAGTTTCATAATGGTTTACTACGATTATCTAGAGAACGTAGCGATTATTTGTTTTGTGGATTGGGAATATTAGTTGCATTCGGAAGTCTGCTCCCTTATTTTTTAGATGCTTCGCAATTTAGTCCCTTAATGACTGTAAAAGAGGCTAGAACATTACCAGAGTTTCTCTCATCTGGAAGGATGAGTTTTTTTCATGATGAAAATCCATGGCGATTTTGGTTTTCTGCAAGTCGTGCTGGGCTGAGAATATCGTTTAATCCACCGATAGTTTTTCTGGGACTCTTTTTACCTCTGTTACTGCAATTGAAAGCTCGTTTTCCTCTCGTTCAACAGGTACGAGAGAATATTTCTACACTAACCCATCTAATTATTACTTCCTTATTTTTGTTTTTTGCCGCGCATATTTTGCTGTTCAAGCTGTATCTTCCAAGCCGATTTACAGTGCATAGTTCTAAAATTATTCTAGCTTTAGCTACTGCGATCGCACTAACGTTAATATTAGATGCTATTCTTAATACGAGTCGCAAACGTAGAATTTTAGGAATTTTTACTACAGTCATCGTTGGGACATTCATTGTTTTCTATCCCAATATAATTTGGAAAAATAATTTTCCCAGTAATAGTTATGTAGTTGGTCAAACAACAGGTTTATATCAATTTCTTCAAAAATACCCTAAAGATACCCTCATAGCATCTTTGCTAGGAGAGGCTAACAACATACCAAGTTTTGCTCAACGCCCTATTTTAGTTGGGAGTGAATATGCGATCGCATATCATATTGGATATTACCGCCAACTTCGCCAACGACTAGCGGATTTAATTCGCGCTCATTACAGCCCCGATTTAGCAGATACTCAGAATTTGATTCAAAAATACGGGGTAGATTTCTTATTGGTAGAAAAAGGAGTATTTACCCCAGAATATATCACAAAAAATAAATGGTTGCGTCAATATTTGTCACCAAAATTACCAGATGATATGCTAGCAAAATTAATGAGAGAAACTTTAGAGAGTTTGCAAAAAGGAACACTTCCCGCTTTATCTAAGCTTGTTCAAGAGTGTACCACATTCAATGCTGGAGAATCAATGTTGTTGGACGCTAAATGTATTGTTAAGAAAATAAATCTTAATTAATACCAAAATCTCCTCACATTGGAAATGCTACAGTGTACATATAAATTTGAATTAATTGTTTGATTTTACCCCACCCTAACCCTCCCCTTTCCAAGGGGAGGGAACTGAAAATCCGAGCTTTTATCTTTTCTAATAAAGGGAACTGAAAATTCGAGCTTTCATCTCTTCCAATAAAGGGAACTGAAAATTCGAGCTTTCATCTTTTCTAATAAAGGGAACTGAAAATTCGAGCTTTCATCTTTTCTAATAAAGGGAACTGAAAATTCGAGCTTTCATCTCTTCCAATAAAGGGAACTGAAAATCCGAGCTTTCATCTCTTCCAATAAAGGGAACTGAAAATCCGATTTCCCCCCTTTCCAAGGGGGGACTAAGGGGGGTAATTTCAACTTGTGTGTACCCCATATATATTAGAAATGTAGAGTTATACAAACAAAACATACCTACACTAGTTGATTAGATACAAAATGGTATGTAAATCCCTGAATTTTAAAAATGTTAAAAAAATCTTTATTGATAGCTTTAATTTGTTTCTTGCTTTTCTATGTTGCTGCACCCGCAAACGCTATTCCTATCCGAGAAGTTCCCAATCCTCATGTAAATAATCGAGATTGGGTGACAGATATGGCAGATTTACTCAGCCCTGAAACAGAAGCCCAGTTAAATCAAGTTCTTTCTAATTTGGAGAAGAAAACAGGAAATGAAATAGCTGTGGTGACAGTGACAGATACAGCACCTAGTTCTAGCCCAAAGCAGTTTGCAAGAGACCTTTTTTATTGCTGGGGACTTGGCAAAAGAGGAAAAAACTATGGTGTATTATTTTTAATTTCTAAAGACGAGCGTAGAGTAGAGATTAAAACTAGCGAAGGTACTCCATCAGTTTTACCGAATAGGCGTGTAGAGGAAATTATTGAGTTACAAATCATTCCTCAATTTAAATTAGGGGAATTTTCTTCAGGAATAGTTGCTGGAACACAAGCACTTGTTTCTTCTTTATCCGGTAATCAATCCCGTTATATGGAGGATAGAGCTAAATACCATCCCGAAGCAATTTTCTTCGGATTCATAGGAATTGCTTGCATAGGAAGTGCCATCGCAATTGCAAAAGCTTTAAGTCATCCTTTACTGGAACCCAATGGTCGTTCTCGGGTAAACAAAACTGAAAAAGATGAAGTGGCAAAATGCGCTCAATGCCGACAGCCAATGGAGAAACTGAACACATTATCGCTTATTTCTTACCTTAGTAAACCAGAGCAAGCCGCTCAAACATTAGGTAGCGTTAGTTTTGAGGGGTGGCGGTGTCAAAAATGTTATCCTAACCCTACCGATGCAGGAGTTCATATCCGTGCTTATGCACCCAAAAGTCGTAAATTTATTATGTGTCCTACCTGTAAGGAATTGACGGTGGAACGTACATCACAGATTGTGCAACAAGCCACTACAGCCAACCCCGGTCAAAAAATCGTGACTGAAAAGTGCTATTGTTGCGACTATTACATAGCGAATGTTACAACAATACCAGCAATAAGTGCGGACTATTCTAGTGGTTATTACGATGGAGGTGGTAGTTCTGGAGGTGGTAGTTCCGGGGGCGACTGTGGAGGAGGTGCTGGTGGGAGTTGGTAGATAAAGCGCACGATCGCGCGTCACGAGCGCCAAAAAATTGTGAAATCTGTTTCAGTGAAGCGTTTAAGGCAGAACAGGAGGATTTGTGACGTTAGTTGAGGATTTGACGAGCAGTGAGTTAAAATACCTTCGTCAAATAGCAGATATTATTGATGCAGTATTTTGGCTAGCAGATGCGAAGGAGTCGCGCATTCTCTATGTTAGTCCTGCCTACGATCGCATTTGGGGACGCGATCGCCAACGCTTGTATACTCACCAACATGAGTTTTTTGAGTCGATTCATCCCGATGACAGGGAACGAGTACGATCTACCTCATCGCGTTGTGTTTTGCAGGAACGATTTGAAGTCGAATATCGGGTAGTGCGTCCTGATGGAGAGGTGCGTTGGGTACGCGCTCGCTGCTTTCTGATGCGGGAGCGAGCCGGAGTGCCCTATCAAGTGGCTGGTTTTGCTGAAGACATTACCCAATACAAACAAACAGAACTTGCCTTTGTTGCGGCAGACTTACAAGATACGCAGCTACTACGCGAACTAGGGGCGCGATTGGTGAATGAAGGCGATGTTCAAACGCTGTATCAAGAGATTTTGTTTGCTGCGATCGCTTTAATGCGGGCTGATGCCGGAACAGTGCAAATTTTAGACGAAGCAACACAGGAGTTATTGTTGCTTGCTACGCATGGCTTTGAGCGGAACATGACCGAGCATTTCTACCGCGTGAATGCGAGTTCTAATACTTCCTGTGGTATCGCATTGAAGAATGGCTTACGCACTTTCGTTGATTTTGACGTGCCGGAGAGCGAAGACCCCGATGGTTCACTGAGAATGCATGTGGAAGCAGGTTATCTCTGTGCCCAATCCACTCCGCTAGTAACCCGTTCTGGCAAACCCATCGGTATGTTTTCGACGCATTGGTGCGAACACTGCCGCCCCACCGATCGCGAGTTGCGGTTTCTCGATTTGCTTGCTCGCCAAGCTGCCGATCTGATTGAGCAGCGACAGACACAAGCAGCTCTGCGAGAAAATGAAGATCGCTTCCGCATGGCGCTTGAATCTGCCCAATTAGGCACTTGGGACTGGAATCTAAGTACCCATCGATTGATTTGGGATGAGAATTGCAAAGCCATGTTTGGTTTACCTCCAGAAGCCGAGAGCAGCATTGAAGTCTTTTTTGCAGGATTACATCCCGACGATCGCGAACGATTAGAACAGGTGATACAAGTGGCTCTGAACCCAGCAAGCGGCGGCAAGTATAACACTGAATATCGCACGATCGGGATTCAAGATGGGATTGAACGGTGGATTACGGCAAGAGGACAGGTTTACTTTGATTCTGCCAACAATCCAAAACGCTTTGTTGGCACTGTACTCAATATTACTGAGCAAAAACGCATTGAAGTAGAACGAGAACAACTGCTTGCCCGCGAGCAAGCGGCACGAGAAGAAGCAGAAAACGTTAATCGCATCAAAGATGAGTTTTTGGCAGTACTGTCCCATGAGTTGCGATCGCCCCTCAATCCGATTTTAGGTTGGTCAAAACTGTTGCAAAACCACAAGCTAGACGAAGCGAAAACCCAGCAGGCATTAAAGACGATCGAACGTAATGCCCAACTGCAATCGGAACTTATTGAAGATCTGCTGGATGTTTCCCGGATTCTACAAGGCAAGCTCAACCTCAATGTCGAGCCGCTCAATCTACCAACTGTCATCCAAGGAGCGCTTGAAACCATAAAACTCGCGGCAGAAGCCAAATCAATTCAGGTAGAGGTAAATCTTGACCCAGAAGTCGGACAAGTTTTGGGTGATGCCACCCGTTTGCAGCAGGTTGTGTGGAACCTGCTCTCCAATGCGGTTAAGTTCACACCTGTAGGCGGTTGGGTTGAGATGCGCCTAGAGTCAGTGGAAAATCAAGCTCAGATCGCTGTCTGCGACAATGGCAAAGGCATTACCCCAGAATTCTTGCCCCATGTGTTTGACTACTTCCGCCAAGAGGATGGAGCAACCACTCGTAAGTTTGGCGGATTAGGGTTAGGGTTGGCAATTGTTCGTCAGATTGTGGAACTGCATGGCGGCACAATTCGAGCAAAGAGTCATGGCGTTGGATTGGGAGCCACTTTTACAGTTCGTCTTCCGCTCATGCCAATTCAGTCATCAGTTAATCCAAATCCCGATTCCCCGTCATTTTCTGGTAATTTGAATGGGATTCAAGTCTTAATTGTGGATGATGACGCCGACTCGCGAGACTTCATTGCCTTTGTGGTAGAGCAAGCTGGAGCAAGCGCGAGCACCACTGCTTCTGCTACAGAAGCCATTGCTACGTTAATGCAATCCCACTTTGATGTCCTCCTGAGTGATATTGGTATGCCAGAGATGGATGGGTATATGCTCATGCAACAAGTGAGATTACTATCACCAAAGCAAGGGGGACAGGTGAAGGCGATTGCCTTAACTGCTTATGCCGGAGATTTCAATCGGCAGCAGGCGTTACAAGCTGGATTTCAGCAGCATTTGAGTAAACCTGTAGACCCAGAGGTGTTGGTAAAGGCGATCGTCAATTTAACGAGCAGTGGCTTTTGAAATCACAAACGTTTCAGCAACTCATCATACTCATCATGTGCTCCAATCCAGAACCAGTAGATGTGGTTTGACTGCAGCAAATCGAGCACGCGGTAATTACTGTTCGTCGGGGAGTTTTTCAAGTTCTGCTATGACGACGAAGGAGTTCAGTCATATTTCGACAATAAAGGCATTCACTGCCGTGGAACGCTTCTAAAATAGCTCATAATTATTGCAATGAGCAGTTTCTGCAAATCTTATAACTTAAGGTAGGAAATATTCATAGTTCTGAGAATTTAAATTGGACATCGTGTATGAAAATTACATACCAAGGTCAGTACAAAAAAACTGCTTTAATTACAGGGGCAGCTAGTGGAATTGGTTACGAATTAGCACACATTTTTGCCCGTAATACTTATAATCTTGTCTTAGTGGATAAGAACGGACAAAAGCTTTCTAAAATAGCGGACAAATTCCAACATAAGTTCGGCATTTTTGTGAAAAATATTATTAAGGATTTATCTGTTTCAACAACTCCAGAAGAAATTTTCATAGACTTACAACAAGCATCCATAAAAGTCGATGTACTGGTGAATAATGCTGGATTTGGTAATCATGGCTTATTTAACGAAACCAACCTCACTGCTGAACTGGAAATGCTACAGGTCAATTTGGTGTCTCTCACCCATTTAACTAAATTATTCCTGAAGGATATGGTCAACCAAGGTAACGGAAAAATATTAAATGTTGCCTCAACAGCTGCATTTCAACCTGGACCTTTGATGGCGGTTTATTCTGCTACTAAATCCTATATCTTATTATTTTCGGAAGCACTCGCGAATGAGTTAGAGAATACAGGTGTTACTGTGACTGTTCTTTGTCCAGGACCTACTGAATCTGCTTTTCATGAAACAACGGGGATGGCTGACTCTGAACTGGTTAAAAATAAGAAGATGATGAGTGCAAAAACTGTAGCCAAGATTGGCTATAGTGGGCTAATGGCAAACACAACTCTTGTTATTCCGGGTGTGAAAAATAAGATATTGTCGGAATTAGTAAGATTTACGCCAAGAAAGCTAGTGACAAAAATAGTGAGAAGTATACATGAGGGAAAAACTAAAGTTATATAATTTACACACTTTCTCTGCAAAACATTACTTGTGGTGTTAGGCTAGGGTGTTGATTTTGTGGGCAATTGCCGAAACCCAATTGACCGTAACTCAGTGTATTACATGGAACCACCTAATTTCCCTTATTTCATGTAATACACTGGTTAGGTTTTAGCAGATCCACAATTCTTTTGTTTCCTTACCCAGTCAGACATTAATTCCTATCACCCTTTCAAGCAGGAGCGAACGTACAGTAATGATTTGTCTCGCAACAAGTAGAAAGCTCCATCTCTAAATTCAATGGTTGCTTTTGACTGTAAGATTCCCGACTTTTTAAAGAATACAGCTGGTCAATGAGAGATGCCTCCCCTCATCCCTTGACTCTCTTGACTCTCGTTCCTAGCCGGAGGCTAGGAATGCATTCCTAGAGGCTCCGCCTTGCCATGTATATTGAGCACTCTTAGGCTGAGCCTCTAAAGAAGGCATTCCCTGGCTCCGCCAGGGAACGAGGTGAGGAGTCTGACTTATTAAGAGCCTACAGCATCCGTAAAAATTGTTGGGGCTCTAAGCAAACTATGAATATTTACCCCAATCGTTTGCTACGAAAAACTCGAACAACGAGGAGAATAAGAAGAGCGATCGCTAAAACTATTGCCAAATTTCTGACAGTTGCTTTATCCCAATTTTTTACACCAACCGCAACTAATGCCCAAATTGTAACTCCTATATAAGCGCTATCTTGATACTGAATTGCAATCGCTGTAGCAACAACTGCTGCTACTATCAACAAAATCAACGTCCATATTTCTCCAGAAATTCCTCCTCCATCCCAATTCTGAGCATATAAAGCACAAGCCACATTCACAATTGTCGCCACACTAATCCATCCCAAGTAAATACTAATAGGAAAGTGTACGCACCACTTTTTGATACGAGAAACAGGATTTTTACCAATTTCCAATCGCAGGTAAGCAACAATGAGAGGTAGTAAAATGCCTAACATAGCGACGACTGAAAGAAAAAAGAGTCTACTTAGAAAAAAGTATACCCAGATACTTTGAGCTAGACTGGCGATGACCAGCAAATAACCTATATTGCGTAAATCTGAATCCTGCTTTTGATTGGGAAGAAACTGATAAACTGCAAAAGCAAACAAACCCAGGTAAATCAAACCCCAAATTGCAAAGGCATAGTTAGCAGGAATAATGAGAACATCTCGAAACAATGTATTAGAAATTTCACCAATACTTAGCCCATTCAATGGAAAGATATTAGAGATAACATTCACTACAAAAGCAGCAATAATAGTAGCTAGTGTAAGAAGTTGACGAAGAAAATCATTGTCTAATCGGAAGTTAGACTGCTGCATGGTTTTATTTCAACAAAATCTATTTTTCTTCTAGCTTATAATTATAATTGGGCTGGCGGAGACGCCTGTACCATAAGAGTGAGTTTATAGGCAAGTGTTTACGATACGGCTATAAAGCCGTAAGCTTTGCTATCGCAACTGATTTATCTTTAATATCTAAAATGGTATATTGACCAATAAACTCACCTCTGTTTAATCGTTCTATTTCCTCAAGCCAACAAAAACCTTTGTATTCTATACCCCAGTCCATAATTGTACGAGTTGCTTGAAATTTATCGTGTAGTTTTTGTGCTAATTCAGCATACTTATTCTTGATTTCGTCACCACCTCTTTCAAATGCTCTCTCCATTATTGAGATTTTAATAGCTTGTATAAAGTTCTTAGTAGGTACACCTTTGTAGGCAATAGTAATAACAAATTCTGGCATTGAGTATGCTATGGCTCCATATGTAGACCATTGTGCCAAAGTTGCTAGGGCTTCACTTGGTTCAGTAATGTATTCAGGCTCGGGTTCTTCATTCTGAGTTTCATTAAGTATAAGCATTGAATCTTCATCTAAAACTCCTCCCATTTTTTCAACGATTTCATGGGTATCATAGACAGCCTTCTCTGCCTGAATGCCATTTGGTATAAGTATAAATATTTGATAGGATTCACTCATGATTTTAGCTTATCTTTATTCAGTAGTTGAATTAAATTTACCTTTTGCACCGTACCCAAAACACGATAAGGCTGAGACACCAAAGTCATTTTTTTTGTAGGAATCCAAGCATAGCTAGCAGCCGGAAGTTCAGAAACTTGTTGTACCTTCTGTCCGTGATGAGGAGTGTAGAAATTGAGCAAAACTCCAGTTTTTCCCCCTGTCTGTACGAAGTTAATGGGTGAAGAAGACAAAATTCGAGCAATCTCAGGCTGATGAATAAAAGCTTTTATCTCCGGGTTATAGTCACATAAGATACCAGTACCACCAGCAACAGCTAAAGTTAACCAAGCAGGAATTAACCAACCTGCTATCCAATAGCGAACTGTTAAAAACTTTTGACTGTAATGGTAACGAGCAATCCAAATTATGGGTAAAATCAACCAACCGATTCCTGATACCAATCCCATCTCAGCATATTTGCGAACTTCTGCATCACCTACACTAAAAGCCACAACACTTGCTATGAGCAGTATAACGCCCAACCCACCAAAGGCATAAGTAAAATTGCGGGCTAAGGAGGAGGGGGGGAGGGAGGAAGGGAGTGAGGGAGTGAGGGAGTAAGGGATTCTTTGTGTATTTTGTCTCCTTGTTCCTTTGTTAGTCTCCATAACTAAACGAAAATTGGTATAACCCCTACCCAACCAATTCAAACCCACAGCAGCAAGTAAAGCAATGAACGGATAGAGGGCGAGACTGTAGTGAGGTAGGCGAGTCGGGAAAAGAGTCAGTTCGACAAATAATGTGAGAGGAAAACCAATAAGGATGAGATGGTAGCGAGGAAGGGGACGACGCAGAACTACTCCCAAGCCTAAAAGACTAACAAAGAACCAGGGAAATGCTCGAACTGGTAAATTCCAGAAATAAAACTCTAAACCATTATTATTTCGTTCGCCAGAACTTAAATTAAGTACAAAGTTGATTAATTCTGCAAAGCTGTTTTTGCCATAGTACTGGAAGTTTAACCAAAGCCAGATACAAGTTGGAATTAAACCTACGACAAAACCCAAGTACAACATTGGGTTGGTAAGATGACGATGGCGGCGATGTTCCCAAATAAGGTAAGGTAGCAAAGCGACGATGGGTAAGACAATCATGAAGCTTCTGACTAAGAAGCCCAAACCAAAACTTAAACCAGCAAGAAAACTCCAGACAAAGCGGGATTGGGGATGTAGTTCCGCTTTTAAGAAAGACCAAATAGCCAAAAGCACCAAGAAAATCATAGGTACATCGGGTGTACCCAAGCGACTGTATTGCAACCAAAGGAATTCCACACTTAAAATGGCAGCAGCTAACCAAGCCACTTTTTTTCCTAAAAGAATTCTGCCGATTTCGTATAAAAGTAATACGCACAGTATACCCGCGATCGCACTTGGCAGTCGCACGCTGGTTTCATTAATTCCGAACAACGTATAAGCACTAGCTATTAACCAGTAGGGACCTGGTGTTTTATGATGAGGCGTTGACCACGGATGTATCCAGTCTCCTGACTCTACCATGAAACGCGATCGCCAAGCATAAAGACCTTCATCGTGTGCCATCAAGCTGTCTTGTCCCGAGTTAAACAGTAGTAGCGTCAGTGTCCAAAATAACAAGCTTATATAGGGAAGACCGGGCAAAATCTCAGTAAAAACCCTATTCCGATAAATAAATTGTACTTTATATAACATTTAAGAATTCAGCCAAATATTTGTTTGGCTCCTTTAGTTTTTGTATCTATTACTAGAATACGTATTGTGGTATCAAAATTGTTCCAATGCCATTAAAACCAGAGCAACGCGACAAGCTAGACGTTACAGATGACACGCTGTTTTACGAAAATCCCCGCTTCGTCACTCATGTGGATGAAGGCTTTATTCAACAGTTGACTGACTTATACCGCGAGCGACTCAAACCCAATACTCGCATCTTTGATATGATGAGCAGTTGGGTGTCCCATTTACCAGAGGAGATGGAATTTGACCATGTAGAAGGACATGGGTTAAATGCTGAGGAGCTAGAACGCAATCCACAATTGAATCATTACTTCGTACAGAATCTCAACGAAAATCCCCGACTTCCTTTACCAGACCAAGATTTTGATGCTGTACTTAACTGTGTTTCCGTTCAGTACTTACAATATCCAGAAGCAATTTTTTCAGAAATTCACCGCATTCTTAAACCGGGTGGTGTAGCAATTGTCAGCTTTTCCAATCGAATGTTTTTCCAAAAAGCAATTCAAGCGTGGCGCGAGGGTAGTGAAGCGAGCCGCGTTACACTCGTAAAAAGCTACTTCTCTTCTGTACCAGGTTTTTCTTCACCAGAAGTTATTGCACGTCAGTCAACAACTCCCAATGTATTACAGTGGTTGGGGATCGGCGGAGGAGATCCATTCTATGCTGTCATAGCGTATCGTAATTGAGAATGGCGATTGGCGATTGGTTATTAAGACTCTCTAAGGGATGTCCAACAAACAAATCTCCCCAATCTTGTGGTACGGGCTTCTGGCCCGTCATTAATAAAGTACGGGCCAGAAGCCCGTACCACAAGAGAAAGTTGATTATTTTTTTATTTGAAAGTCCCTAACCCCTAGCCCCTACCTTACGGTAGTTGCGCTCAAAACTTATCAGAAAGTAAATTTTTCAGGTAAACGCTACAGAAAAGCTGATAATTAGTTGCCTGTAGATTAAGCACATGGAGGAGGCAAAGATGATTTTCCCTCGTGTCCGTAGAGTATTGGTTGCTTTATTGTTATGTTTGTTACTAGTCACAACCGGGTGTGCAACGAAAGCACCCGGACGATTCGACCAAGTACAGCAAGAAAGTAGCAAGCAAAGAAGCGGTCAAGCTGTTGCTAAAGAAGCAACTCAAGGTAGTGAATTTAACAAGTTCTTCCCTTCTGCTGGTGCTGGTTATCAACGAGTTTTTACCCAAGAGAAAAAAGGTTTTGCTGAAGCTAAGTTGAAGCAAGACGGTAAAGATATAGCCATGTTAGCTATTTCTGATACAAAAAGTGTTCCTGGAGCGGCTGCTAGCTACTCAAATAGCACGACAAAAATAGCTGGTTATCCCGCACGGCAATTAGGTAATACTCAAACATCAGTACTAGTTAACAATCGCTACCAAGTCAAAGTGATTTCCCGCGATCCGTCATTTACAGCAAGCGATCGCGAAGCATGGATACAAAAATTTAACCTTAGTGGTTTGGCAAAACTAGATTAAGTGGGGACTGGGGAACTCGGGGTCCCCTCTGGGGATAAGGGGCAATGGGGACTGGGAAATTCTTACTCCCACTACCCAATCCCCAATCTCTAATCCCCAATCTCTAATCCCCAATCTCTAATCCCCAATCTCTAATCTCTAATCCCCAATCCCCAATCCCTAATCCCTAATCCCTAATCCCCAATCCCCAATCCCCAATCCCCAAATAATAAGGAGTATTTCGTGGCTAAACCTATTTTTGAACTGGTTGATGAATTACCAACCGGCGGCTTAACAGTGTCAATGTTGAATTCGCTGGATTTCGTAGCTCCGGGTGAATGGCATAATGTGGTTGGATTTGTCAATACCATCAAAACTGTAACTGGCGAAACTGATGACAGCCTAATTCAAGCAATTGGTGAAAGAGCAATTTATCTCTACAACGATCGCTCTCAGGGATACCAACGCGCAATGTGGCTCTATCAAACTGTTGACAGCACAGATAGAGCGCTTGGTGCAGCCGCATTGGCAAATAAAGTTGGTGAAAAAATTCCTCTTTTTGGCTTTCTTAACAAAGTAACCCCCAAATCTGATAAAGCCCAAACGATTGATTTATGTCTAAAGTTAGTTGCTGAATTGGTAGCTTTCTGTCAAATCAACGGTATTCCCGGAGACAGTATTGGAGATTTTGTTGCTTCTTTAGGTGAGTACAGTGGTGAGTCGCTGATCCGCATGGTTGCCTTAGTTTGTGTAGATGGCTTACTACCTCTCGGTCCGGACTTTATCAACCATGCTTTATCCAGAATTAGTCAGACAAACCCTCAAGAATTGGAACAGAATGCCACTTACAAAAATATTCAAGATGCGATTCCTGGTGGTGATTCTCGCGGAAAGCTTAACTTTATTGGAGAAAGCTTTGACTCAGTTAAGGGTTGGATGAGCGGTATAGTTGCTTCTAATGGTTTAACACCTCAAAAGGTTGCCCACAACTTGCAAAGCTTCCTTGATGTTGCTGATAATAATCTCGACTATTTAGCTGCATTCCTGGATGTTTCAACCAACTACTACGAGCATACAGGGACGCAGACTTTGGCACGCCGTCTCATTGAACGGGCATTTGCTGAAATTTAATTCTTCCAAGTATTTACCTGAAATCAACCTAATGGCTGGTTTTTAAACCCCCATTAGTTACGTATATTGATACAGGTGATGTGCTTGTTCTTTTTCCGTGAAGGCACGGCAGTGCCGTGCCCTTACTTTGGTAATTTCACTTGCCGTACAATTACAGGCAAGTGAGGTTCAAAATTCCGGAGATTTTCCAAATTCTCAAACTTCCCTGTTGTTGAAGCTTTGTCAAAAGCAGTTGTAATAACGTAAAGGGCTTTGCCGTCAAAAGCAACATAGCCGCGATGTTCTTCATGGGAGCCACCTTGTTTTTTCAGCCCTGCAAATCCGTAAGAGACTCCTTTCAATTGACCGACTTGCACTGTTTGTGGTGGTTGGGATGAGAAGGTAATTTTGTTACCATACTCTTTCTTACGATCTTTTGCCAAAACGTTGTAATGTTCGGAAGTCCAACGTTCTAGTGCTGAAGTGACCTGGTTTTGGTTCTTCGGGTCTTGGTAATTGATTTTGGAATTTGCTGAAATACCAGCCTGTACTAGCATTTTTTGAAAATTCGGTAGTTTGTCTAGAGGGTAGACTCCTATCTCAACCGTACCCAAAACTTTTTCTTGAGAAGAGACGCAAAGTAAAGGTGCAGTTCCTTCACAAGGTGAAACACTCCAGCCTGATGGGGCGCTTGTTTTTCCTAAGATGGTCTTCCAGATATTGCCTTGAATTGTTTGTGAGTTAGAAGCACTTGCTTGGACAACCGCTGGTTGCTGCGATTTGTGCTCGGCAGAAAATTTAGAGAAGGCTTGTATTAAGCTAAGTGGTGTTAATACTGAAACGACAAGAGCACCAAAGAGAACGTGATAGAGTCTCAACATAAGTTTTATAAATAGAATTTGTCTTACTATTTGGGATTTTAGATTTTGAATTGAAAAAGCCTTAACTGGGCTTAATTTCAACTAACTATCTGTTGCATTCTTGTTTCATAGTGGTATAAGGTGACAGATACTATTATCTGCAAGCTTTGTGGATATCTTATGAAGATTCAGCTATCTTTTCCCATATTCCGGATTGGAGATTGGGGATTAGACATAGTTATTAGTACTTTCTCCCTTATCCTCCTTGTCCTCCTTGTCTCCCTAGTCCCCAGTCCCCAGCCCCCAGTCCCCAGCCCCCAATCGCTATTTAGGACAGGTTTTATCCGTAAAATTACACTGATAAATATAAGGTTCCTGCCAACTTAAAGGAATTTCTAGCAAGTCTCTCGTACCTGTCATTCCTTGCCCAATAAATAGTAACAAGGCAACGCAATTTAAAATTGTGTGAATTGTACGCCAACGATTCGATCTATGCCAAACAGTGGAAATACGAAAAAGACTGCGATCGCTGGATGGACAAGACCAAGAAAATCTGCTAACTCCATAGAACACCTTTTTACAAAAACCTGTTTACATAAAACGTTACAATTTTGTTTTTTGCGATTCTAAAACACTACTTCATGGTGTATTTCGCTACTTTAAGGCAACCATTGGAGCAACACTCCTCCTCAAATTCAATGCTAAGGTTACTTTAAAGCGTATTTTTAGCAGTTAAATGAATACAAGCTGAGAATTTGAAAAAAATACCTTAGTAGTCAGTCCACCAAATTGATATTGAAAATTTTGTTGAAGCCGCGCATTCTGTTTCATAGAAAAGGCGATCGCACTCCCCTTGCTGTTACTAAGTTTTGAAAAAATTTATGGAACCGCAGCCTGTAGCAGCCCGTAGCGGATGAATCTGTACGTCATTCTGGTGAGAACTGCTGTGTTTATGTCGGAGAGTTAGTCAAAAGTGCTGCAATTGCAGTGACTAATTTGGTGGGATCGGCTGGTTTAGAAATATATAGTTGAAATCCGGCTGCAAAAACTTGTTGCTGTGTCGCCTCTCCAGCGTATGCGGTTAGGGCGATCGCGGGGATTTTTCCTCCTCGCTCGACGCTGAGCGATCGCAATTTCTGGATCAAAGCGTAACCATCAACTTCTGGCATACCCAAATCGCTCAACAGCACATCTGGCTTTGACTGTGCGATTGCAGCGAGTGCTTCATTGGCTGATGCTACAGTTGTAACAATTGCTCCTTGCTGTTCCAATAGAAAGGCTAGAAAATCGCGTGTATCAGCCTCATCATCTACAACTAACACCTGTATACCTTCTAGTGGAGCGCAAACCATAGAAAATGGATAGGAATTGTTAAGTACCTTGGAATCTTCCCTTGCTAACTTCTGACTTTGTTGCGACGGTGGCAAACAAACTGTAAATGTTGCGCCTTTTCCTTCACCAAAGCTCTCTGCCCAAACTCTACCACCATGAAGCTCGACAAGCTGGCGTACAATCGCTAAACCAAGTCCTAGTCCACCCGTTCTGCGGGTGATGCTACTATCTGCTTGGCGAAAAGACTCAAATACATATGGCAAAAAGTCAGCACTAATACCCTGACCTGTATCCTTAACTTGGATTTGTGCCTCAGAACCAATTTGTTCTAAGTAGACTTCCACCTTTCCACCAAGTGGTGTGAATTTGACCGCGTTAGAAAGCAGATTCCAAATAACTTGTTGAAGACGGTTGCTATCGCCCTTTACCCGTCCAATTTTTTTGTCCAGGTGTAGGTGAATTTGAATTGATTTTGCTTCTGCTGCTAATCGTACTGTCTCTAAAGCAGCTTCAATAACAGAAGCAAGATTAACGGTTTCTAAATTAAGTGCGAGTTTGCCCCTAAGAATGCGGGAAATATCTAACAGATCGTCAATTAATTGTACTTGTAGTTCGGCATTGCGTTCGATGGTTTCAATGGCACGAACGCTAGTGGCTTCGTTTAACGAACGTTTTTTTAAGAGCTTTGCCCAACCTAATATTGGATTTAGAGGAGAACGAAGTTCGTGAGACACTATTGCAAGGAATTCATCTTTAATGCGGTTTGCTGTTTCAGCTGCTTCTTTTGCTTTCTGGCGTTCTTCTGCTATAGCCAATGCCCGATCGCGCAAATTCCTATATTCTTGAACTCGGAACGTTAAATCGGTGACATCCTGAATTGAGAAAAGGGCATAGAAACCATCTCCAGTTAATGCAGGTACAGATGTAACTGTTGTGTGCTGAATGCGGTATCTATCCGGTGCTACAGGTACGGGGATGACATATTTATGCAATTGAGAAGAAAAGATTGTGGGGGGTCCACCTTCAAAAATTTGGTGCAAACGGCTCCCATAACGAGATTGATTTAGATGAGGAAAATATTCATAAATCGAACTTCCTAAAATCTGACTTCTCAGAATTTTTGTCCATTCCTCCAAACAGGAGTTCCAGAATAAAACAGTGTAATCTGAATGCAAAACAAAACTTCCCAAAGGAATTCGATCTAGAAGGCTAAATTTTTCTTGAGCTTGCTCAATTTCGTTTCTCATTTCATCAGGATATCTTTGATTTTTTGCTCCATTTAATCACTTTTCTGATTCAGGTAACTCCAATCTCTTTAATTACATTAATTAATGTCTCGAATGTAGATACCTCAAAAACTAAAATAATATCTCCAATAATTTCTAATTCTTCAATTGTAAAACTTGCTTTTGCAAGTAAAATTTTAGAGTTATTCAAATTTGTAGATAATAATAAATTATCAACTGTATCTTCTAAGTATACGGGCAATGTGTAGTTCATGTGCTGCTCGAGCACATTAGCGATCGAACCCATCACCCCATTAATCACAATATTACCAATTTCACTGAGCGTGCCAATTTTAACGGCATCTAAGTCAGCCGATCCTGGTTCTTCACCTGTAAGAACTGTAACTAATGTGGATGCGCTTTCTGTCGGAAAAATCAAACCAGCCGTTCCAGAAAACGAACCAGTAAAGCCTAGTTTTACAGCCGCCAAACTATCGCGTTCAAATCGTGTTACTAATTCTTGATAAGCTTCTGAAGCAGTCAAAACTTTCACAAACGGAATTTCCAAACGAATGTGCGAGTCTAGCATCTCATTGAGTAGACTGGCTGCTCGACCAACTCCGATATTAATCAATTCTTGTAAGGCATCTAGTTGATCTGCTGTCACATTCATAGGAGCTTCATTCCTTAATATTAAGAACTTGCTGAACTGCCGATCGCAATTCATTTTCTTTTGGCGGTTTATTAATAAAGTTGACTGCTCCCAAATTATAACTCCGAGCACGCGATCCTTCTTGAATATCGGCTGAGATGATAATTGTGGGAATTTTTAATCCTTCATCTTGTAAAGCTTTAAGAAATTCAAATCCGTTCATGTCTGGCATTAAAAGATCGGCTAAGACACAATTAGGCTTGCGATCGTGAACTATTTCTAATCCTTCACGTCCATTAGTTGCTTCTACGATCTCATAGCCGTTTCCTTGCAGAAACTTACGGATCATTCGGCGAGAAAATGCTGCATCATCGATAATTAGAACTAATGCCATCAGCTTTGCCTTTGGATTTGTTAAACCATAATTATTGATTATACGTTAATTGTTCTGCTCTCAGCATCATGTAACCGATAACAAATTCCCTTGTCAAATTGCACTCGCTTGAATGATTTATCTAGGTTAATGGTCGTTTCACCACTACCAAGAAAGAGAAAGCCATCTGGTCTTAAGTGCTGCTTCACCTTTTTCAGTAAAGCTTTCTTAGTTGCTATATCAAAGTAAATTAAAATATTGCGTAAAAATATAATGTCTATTTCGGGCAGGGATGACCAAGATTGCAATAGATTAATCTGACGAAACTCTACCCTTTGGGAGATGACTTCTTTAATTTTCCAATCACTACTTAGTTTTTGAAAATACTTTTCGCGAAGTGGTTTCGCAAGTCCGCGCTTAATTTCTAGCTGATTGTAACACCCTTTACTAGCTCGTGCTAATACCTTACTGGAAAAATCACTGGCAATCAGCCGTACAGACCAATTGGCAAGTACGGGAAAATGTTCGTTAATGAGCATGGCGATGCTGTAAGGTTCCTGTCCGTTGGAACAAGCAGCACACCAAATATTTAGCGATCGCTCAATAGCTCGTTTTTCGATCAACTCTGGCAACACAAAGTCTTTCAGTGCTTCAAAGGGGTAAACGTCGCGGAAAAATGACGTTTCGTTGGTAACTAGCGCCTCAATCGCTTGAGTGTGAAGGCTTCCGAACGGCTGAGCCTGTAGGTAAGTTACCAATTCAGCAATTGAAGAAAATCCTGCTGATTCTGCAATTGGCTGCAAATATAGCTCTGCCAAATAAGTTTTATCAGCATGCAAGACAACTCCAGAATGATTATGTACTAATTGACGAAGATAGTCAAAGTCAGCGGTACTTACAGCCATAACATACTTTACTACGTACCTAAAATCGGATCTCGATAATAACGAATTCTGTACAGGATTTCGGCTGCCATTTGCTCGAGGGGAACAACTCGATCGGCAAGCCCTGCATTTACAACGAATCCGGGCATTCCCCACACCACACTACTAGCTTTGTCTTGTGCAAGCACCTGTCCTCCTACTTCGCGGATACATTGGCAACCATTTAACCCATCTTGTCCCATCCCTGTTAGTATAACCGCCATCGCCCCAGCACCATAAACCCGTGCAACCGAACGTAAGAGGACATCAACTGAAGGGCGACAGGAATTTTCGCTTGGTGTTTGATGTGTAGCCAGTCGAACTACAGTTTCTTCTCGTTCCACAACCATGTGATAATCTCCTGGTGCAATCCAAACTTGTCCGGGTTCTAGGACTTTTCCAGGAATCGCTTCATCAACTCGAATTTGACACTGAGAGGATAATCGTTCGGCTAATAGTTTTGTAAACATTGGAGGCATATGTTGCACGATTAGGATGGGAACCGGTAAATCGGCGGGAAGTTTCCCGAGCAGGGTAGCGAGGGCGTTGGGTCCTCCGGTAGAAACCCCAATTGCGACAACATTTACTTGTTTTACCTTATTGCGTACAGGAGGAACAGCTCGATCGGTTATTGTCGTTGGCGTTGGTGAGGGAGTTGTTCTGACACCAAGTACCTTGATTTTGGGGATTAAATCTTCACAGATATGTTGGTTTGCTGCCTCCACACTTCCAAGATTACTAGGTTTTGTGACGTAATCTGATGCACCTAAAGAGAGCGCTTCAAGTGTAGCGATCGCCCCAGTGCGCGTGGAGGTGCTGAACATAATGACTGCTAAGTTTGGATAAATTTGTCGAATTGCCGCAAGAGTTTCTAAACCATTCATCTCTGGCATCTCGACATCCAAAAGCACGACATCAGGATTAACAAGAGGAATCTTGGCTAGGGCAATTCGACCATTGGCAGCAACTCCTACAACTTCTAGTTCTGGATCGCTAGACAAAATCTTACTGACTCGAGAGCGAACTACAACTGCGTCATCTACAACAAGCACCCGGATCTTGGGCATAACTATACTAATATTTAAATTTGTTAACAGCTTTCTGTAAATCTGCTGCCATACGAGCTAGCTCTGCGGCGGCTTGTGACATATTACTAGCTCCAGCCGTTGTGCTTTGAGCATTGAGCGCTACAACCCCAATATTTTTGGTAATATCTGATGTTCCTTTGGCGGCTTCAGCGATATTCCGAGCAATTTCATTCGTGGTGACTGTTTGCTCCTCAATAGCACTCGCAATGGTGCTTTGCAGGTCGTTCATTTGGTTGATAATATCAGTAATCTGAGCGATCGCATCAACTGCACTTTTGGTATCGATTTGAATTGCTTCAATTCGCTGGCTAATATCTTCGGTAGCATTTGCCGTTTGTTTGGCTAGTTCCTTCACCTCGTTGGCGACTACAGCAAATCCCCTACCTGCATCCCCAGCTCTTGCAGCCTCAATCGTAGCATTAAGTGCTAGTAACTTTGTTTGTTGAGCGATGGAGGTAATGTCCCTAATGACTTTACCAATTTCAACGCTACTTTGACCGAGTTTGTCAATTGTTTGGTTTGTGCGATCGGCGGTTTTCACTGCCTCAGTCGAGACTTTTGCTCCTTGAGCAACAGTTTTGGCAATTTCTCGAATACTGGCATTCATCTCTTCTACCGCAATTACAACTGTACTAGTATTCTGATTTACCTGTTCTGCTGAGGTAGAGGCGGAAGTCGCCTGTTCTGCTGTTTGTTTGGCGTTGTTAGTCATTTCTTGACTAACTGCGGTTAGTTCTTCTGCAGAAGATGCAACTGCAGTTGCAACCTCTGCCATTTGTCTAATAGAAGATTTCAAGCTGGTAATCATTTGATTGGCATTATTGGTGAGTTGCTCAAACTCTCCGGTATTGTGTTCCTCAATATGCTGAGACAAATTTCCTTGAGCAACGGCAAGCGTGACTTCACTTATACTTTTGAGCTGCTCTGTTAGATTTAATGACATCCGGTTCAAGTTGTCGAGCAATTCTTTCCAAGAACCTTTCGCTCCTTTGACAACGGCTTGAGCACCGAACTTTCCTTCTGTCGCAATTTCGGATGTTAAGTGATTAACCTGGTTGACAAAGCTTTGATTCCAACTCACCCATTCATTAAAAACTAAAGCAATTTCACCCAAGCCATTATTCTCGATTGGTAAACGGACGCTCAAATCGCCGTTTCGGGCTGCTTTCATTGCTTCTAGTAACGGTTGCAGTTTCACATCTGTAGCACTGCGATCGGTCTCTGCCGAATCTGTACTATTTACCGAAGAAGATTTAGAATTGGCTGTTTTGCCAGCCCGATTTGTAGTCATTACTTAGCAATCCTTAGAGAATATTTATAAATATTTGAAAATTCATGATTGATGTATTAAATATTTTTTACCCCACCCTAACCCTCCCCGAT
>NZ_BAACAP010000159.1:0-40893 GCF_045865695.1 Scytonema hankhaensis NUACC26 | reverse complement strand
GAGTTGATAAGTTCAGCAGACACAATTATCGGCATTCTCCCATTCTTTCATAGCTACGGACTGCAAATTTTCTTAAACTATAGCCTTTATTGCGGAGCTACCGTAGTTGTGATGCCGCAATTCGATTTAGAGACTTTTTTGAGACTAGTGCAGAAGTATAAAATTACTCGCGTTCATTTAGTCCCTCCGATAGTCTTAGCCTTAGCAAAACAACCAATAGTAGATAAATACGACCTTTCTAGCTTAAAGATAATTACCTGTGGAGCCGCTCCACTGGGTAATGAACTGACCTTAGAATGCGAACAGCGTTTAAATTGTGTCGTCAAACAAGCCTACGGTTTGACAGAAACCAGCCCAATAACGCATATCAACCCTGATGAATGTGAAAAAATCAAACCCGGTTCTGTCGGTCCCTGTCTAAGAAATACGGAATGTCAAATTGTAGATATTGAAACAGAGAAACCTTTGGGTTTCCACGAGCAAGGAGAGCTATGGATTCGCGGTCCGCAAGTGATGAAAGGGTATTTAAATAACCTAGAGGCGACTGCAAAAGTCATTGACGCCGATGGTTGGTTTCACACGGGTGACATAGCTTATGTCGATGAAGATGGTTATTTTTACATAGTTGACCGGATTAAAGAGTTAATTAAATACAACGGATATCCAATTGCGCCAGCAGAACTAGAAGCTGTATTGTTATCCCATCCAGCAATAGCTGATGCTGCTGTAATCCCCAGTCCCCATCCAAGCACGGGTGAAGTTCCCAAGGGTTTTGTTGTCCTCAAAAGCGAAGCTACTACTGAAGAAATTATGGAATTTGTAGCAGGGCTTGTCGCACCACATAAAAGAATTCGTCGGTTGGAAATTGTCGATAAAATCCCCAAATCAGCTTCTGGGAAAATTTTGCGTCGGCTTTTAGTGCAACAAGAGATAGCAAATATAGGAGAAAAACCACCAGAACCTCAATTGACTCAAAATTTGCAGTTGCTTCAACAATTAGCATCTTCCTCTGACGAAACAAAACGCCAAGAACTTTTGGTTAATTATATTAGAGAAAAAGTTGTCAAAGTTTTAGGTTTAGATGAATCCCAACATCTAAATTTACAAAAACCACTTAATGAAATGGGTCTCAATTCTCTAAGCAATATCGACCTGAAAAATCAGATTGATACTGAAATTGGTGTAAACTTACCTATAGAAATTTTGCTTGCAGGGTCTAATATTTATCAATTGGTAAATATATTGCTCGAACAATTAACATCAAAAAGTGTTGTAACTCATAATGTCATAGATTTAGAAGCTGAGGTTATTTTAGATCCTGCCATCTACCCAGAACATAATTATGACTCATTTATTAACGAACCAACAGTCATTTTCCTTACAGGAGCGACGGGATTTTTAGGAGCTTTTTTACTGCAAGAACTTCTGCAACAAACTCAAGCTGATATTTATTGCTTAGTTCGTGCAAATGATAAGGATTCTGCTCAAATCAAAGTGCAAAAGAACTTAGAATATTATGGTATTTGGCAGGAGGCTTTTCGTAGCAGAATTATTCCGATTTTAGGCGATTTATCAAAATTTAAGTTGGGTTTGCCAACCGAAGACTTTCAAAGGATTGCTAGTGAAATTGATGTAATTTATCATAGTGCAGCTTGGCTAAATTATGTTTACCCCTACGAGGCTTTAAAGCCTAGTAATGTTTTGGGAACGCAAGAAATTTTCCGATTGGCAAGTTTTGGTAAAGTTAAACCAGTACATCATATTTCTACCATTGCTGTTTTTGAGTCATCTTTTTATTTAGGAAAAACAGTTAGCGAATCAGACTCACTTGCTCATAGCTTTGGAATGAAACTTTCCTATTCTCAAAGTAAATGGGTTGCAGAAAAATTAGCTACTATTGCACGATCGCGAGGTATTCCCGTTTCTATCTACAGACCCCCCTTTATTTCCGGTCATAGTCAAACAGGTGCTTGGTATACAGATGATGTTATTTGTCGAATGATTAAAGGTTGCATCCAAATGGGAAGTATGGCGGGTATAACTGATGTATTGGATTTATCTCCTGTTGATTATGTCAGCAAAAGCATTGTCTATCTATCAAGACAACGCGAAGCTCTTAATAAATCTTTCCATTTAAACAATCCTCAACCCATTTCTTGGAATCAGCTAAGTGATTTTATTCGTTCTTTAGGCTATCCCATCAAGTATATTTCTTATCAAGATTGGCAGTCACAGCTTAGTAACCAAGCGCGATCGCAATCCAATCCCTTATATCCTCTTTTGCCTTTCTTTCTCAAAAATTCTCCAGAGCATCAACAAGATAGAGAACCAAAAATTAGCTGTCAAGCAACACAGACCGCGCTGGCAGAAAGTTCGATTATCTGTCCTCCGGTAGATACTAAATTGCTGAATACTTATTTTGACTACTTTATTCGTAGCAGTTTTTTGGATGCGAAATGATGAACATCAAACTTTCAAGAAATACAACAGAAGTTATAAAATCTCCCATAGCAACCAGGATGGTGCAAAGAGGCAATTTTATAACATAGACTACAATCGATGCCCGTCCCTCATTATGAAAACTTTACTTATAGTTTTTAGCAGCAGTAAGCAAAAACTAAGCAAAGGAATTAAGCGTTTTCCCGATCTCCCACTCTTCTAATCTCATCCAAAAACTTTAGCTGCTGATACATACAGCTAATCTGTGGTAAATCCACACCTGCTGCAAGCGCTTTCCGTAATGGGTTCCCAAAAATTGCTTCTACTTCCATTGGTCGCCTTTGGTCGTAGTCAATTTTCATGCTGGTACGATAAGGCTTCATCTTCACGGTGTAATCCAGCATTGTTTGAATGAAGCGATCGCTAATGATGTGCTACCACCACCACATCGCATTGTGGCATTTTTTCTACATTATTGTAGGCGTTGACTTGTCTAAGGGTGAAATCACCATCTTTTGACTCAACAACCAAACCAGATTTACTAACATATTCATAATCACTATAGAGCAGAAAGTGGACATCTAAACCAGCTTTTTGCAGTTTGGCACCATAAAAGCCACCTAGTGCACCAGTTCCTAAAATGGCGTAACTACACTCGGACATTTTGCTAACAAAGAGATTTTCTATGACGATTGTAAGGCGAATACGCCGCACACACACAGCCAAAAACTGCCCCACTTTCCAACTGGATGCAACCACCTCCAATTATTCTTTCCTCACATAAACTAAACCTTGGAGCGAAAAGTCAATCCAAGGTATAATTCTTGTGCTTGCTCCCTAATACCATTTGCTAGTCTAAAGGCTTCCTCCTTATTTTCGTCTTCCTACAAATTAGAATTAATTGTAGGTGACGACCCGAATCATCCTCACACCAATGGTAGTTCCCTCGCCTAACAATGGAATGCAATTACACAGATGAATTTGTTCTAAAGATTTATATCTCTTATTTGTTTTGAAAATAAACAATTGTTCTAAAAATAAACAATCATATCTTTGTCGCAAATCAAACTTTAGACGTAAATAATCTCAAAATTTATTAATCTTAAGAGATAATTAAATTTATACACAAGGTTAGTAGGGGCGCGGCGACCTTGTGCCCATACAGTAATGCCTTACCCTTGTACAGTGGTTAATGCTTCTCTCCTATATCTTTTATAGCTACTACTCTTCATTTCGACTTAGATATGAGTGTTTAAGCTTGCTTCTTTAGGTAGTACAAATCATGAGAGGAAAAAGCGTATGAATGAAGAAGTGTAGACATTCTCCACATCTATTTGTTCTGTAGGATATACCAGAATTAGCAATGCTTGGATGGAACCAAGTGAAATTACTACTATGCAAACACTCAATCGTATTTCTTCAAATCTAGAACAACCCGATCGCTTTCGCGACCTTCAACAAACTTTACGCGATCGCTGGCAAACAGTAGAGTTATTTGATAGCAGTGATGCAGATATTTTGATCGTTCCTTCCCTTAGCATCGATCAACGTGAATTGAGAAAAATTGACGGTTGCGAACATTATGAAGAAAGATTATTATTTTCATTGATTCGTTTGCGAAATCCTCGCACTAGGTTAATTTATGTCACATCCCTACCAATACATCCCAGTGTAATTGACTATTATTTACAACTGTTACCTGGAATTCCCTTTTCTCACGCTCGCAATCGCTTGTTATTACTTTCTACTTACGATGCTTCTGTCAAACCGTTAACTCAAAAAATTCTAGAACGTCCCCGCTTGGTAGAAAGAATACGCCAAGCTTTAAGGCATGATAAAGCATTTATGGTGTGCTATAATTCAACCGAAATAGAAGCAGAACTGTCGCTAAAATTGGGCGTACCGCTTTACGCCGCTGCACCAGATTTGCAAATTTGGGGAACAAAAAGTGGTAGTCGGCAAATTTTTGCAGAATGTAAAGTTCCCCATCCAGATGGAAGTCAGAGAGTGTGGAATTCCACAGATTTAGCAGAAGCTGCTGCTAATTTATGGGAACGCCAACCGACATTAAAGCGGATGGTAGTCAAGCTAAATGAAGGAGTTTCAGGGGAAGGAAACGCACTTTTGGATTTAAGACCATTTCAAGAATTAGCGCCCCCCAATGCTAGCTATGCTCAACGGGTAGAAGCGTTGGAAAAAAGCTTTGAGACCCTGCGCTTTCAAGCGAAAAGCGAAACTTGGGAGAATTTTTCTGGAAGAATTTCTGAGTTGGGAGCGATAGTAGAAGCTTTTGTGGAAGGCGAAATCAAGCGTTCTCCTAGTGTCCAGGGGCGCGTTACTCCCAATGGAGATGTAGAAATTCTTTCAACTCACGACCAAATTTTAGGAGGACCGGATGGACAAATATACTTAGGCTGTCGATTTCCTGCAGATGAAGTTTATAGAATGCAGTTGCAGCAGATAGGGTTGAAAATTGGCAAAAATTTGGCAGAAAAAGGAGCATTGGAAAGATTTGGGGTAGATTTTATTGCCGTTAACCGAGGTGATGGACAATGGGATCTGCAAGCGATCGAAATTAACTTACGCAAAGGCGGTACAACCCATCCATTTATGACCCTAAGATTGCTAACTAACGGACGGTACAATCTTTCAACTGGGTTATTTTACAGTCAGCAGGGGCGTCCCAAATACTACGTTGCAACAGACAACCTACAGAAAGATCGCTATCATGGCATAATGCCCAACGATCTAATGGATATTGTCGCCCATCATAGATTGCATTTTGATACAGGAACCGAAACAGGAACAGTTTTTCATTTAATGGGATGTCTTTCCCAGTTTGGGAAATTAGGGGTGACGAGTATTGGTGATTCACCGCAACAGGCGGAAGAAATTTATAACAAAGTCGCCAAAGTCTTAGACGAAGAAAGCGGACGCGAACAGTGGGACAGTTTTATAAATTTACCAGAGATAGCTTTTTGGTAAGAGTTAGTGGTTAGTTGTTAGTTGTTAGTGGTCACTGGTCACTGGTCACTGCTCACTGCTCACTAGTCACTGTCAACCAAGCGCCAATTGTGTACAATCGTGTCAGGCTGTGTCTTTAAGCGCTTGTGTCCCACCTAAATCACAATGCAATTCATTGCATTAACCCTGAATGTCCTCGCCCTTATCCCCAGCTTTGGGGAAACAAGTTCTGCAATAGCTGTGGCGCACCGCTACAGCTATTAGACCGCTATATTCCTTTACAACCTTTGGGCTCTGGTGGTTTTGCCCAGATTTACACTGTTTGGGATGGCAAAACTCAAACTGAGAAGGTGCTGAAGGTTTTGATAGAATCTTCGCCAAAAGCGCTAGAATTGTTCTCCCAAGAAGCAGCAGTTTTAGCCCGGTTGAGACATCCCGGTGTCCCAAAAGTTGAAGTTGATGGTTTTTTCCATATCGAGGTTTTGCAGACAACTTCTTCGCAATCAAAACCTTGTAAACTTCATTGTTTGGTGATGGAAAAAATTTCCGGTCAAACTCTGGAGGAATTGTTTCAGCAGCATTCCCGTGGGTGTCCGCAGGATGTGGTGTTAAACTGGTTCGCTCAAGCTATGGATATTCTACAGGAATTGCACAACCGTAAGATTATCCATCGCGATATCAAGCCTTCTAACTTAATGCTGAGATCTTCCCACAGTAAAGGGGCGACTAAGGGGGAGCGACTGGTGCTTATTGATTTTGGCGGGGCAAAACAGGTGAGTTCCAATCTGTTTCGCAATCAGTCTTCTTCTACTAGGTTGTATTCTACAGGTTACAGTCCTCCAGAGCAAATTGCAGGCGGTGTTGTTAGTCCTGCTGCTGATTTTTATGCCCTCGGTCGAACCACGATTGAGATGTTGACGGGTAAATCTCTCACAGAACTGACAGCAAATCCAGCAACGGGAGAACTTTCATGGCGCGGTGAAGTTAAAGTTAGCCCGCAATTTGCCGATTTGCTTGATGATATGATTCAGGAGGATGTGCGATCGCGTCCAGCAAATGCAGCAATTATTAAAAAGCGGCTGTCAAAGATTTCCCAACTACCCCAGCCTAGTGTTTTCTCCCAAATTGAGAAATCTGTTCGCCAAGGCTTGGGTCAAGCAGGAAGTGTGCTGTCTCAAGTTGAGGTTTCTTTAGGAAAAGCCCTCGGTCGTTCTACTCAAGCTGCAGGCAAAACGACTTTTTTTGTAGTCAAAACAATTGTTTCAGTTATACTCGCTTGTCTCGATACATTGTGGACAATGATTTTAACTGGGGTCGGTGCTAGCTTAGGTGCGATCGCGGGTTTTATTTTAGCATCTCAGATCGCGCTGGACGACCGCTTAGCCCAATTTTTATCAGAACGGTTATTTGAAGCAACGGGAATTTCGCAAACGATTTTTGGCTCGGAGATTCTTTTATTTGTTGGTGCTGGATTGGGAACTGCTTGGGGATTAACCATTGCAGGGGGGTTTGGTCAGCGACGAAGATTTGTCACAGCTTCGGTAATGAGCGTTATCGGCTACAGTTTCGGTTGGTTAATTTTACAACTGATGACTCCTGAAGGAATACCAGAGGCATTGGTAGGATTAGTTTTGGGTAGTGTTTCGCTGTTGACTTTGGGTTTAGGGCTTCGCAGCCATCATATAGTGTATGCTTCGATCGCTGCTTTTGGGAGTGCGATCGTCTTTGCATTCTTAGTCATGTTAGGGTTCCCGACAAATATCTTTAACTTCGTTAGCCCTCCTAGCTTAAGCAAGATATTGCTACCAGTCATCTTTTTTAGCTGTATGGGTATTTTGCAGAGTTTCTGGTTGGGAATCAGTCATTACTTAATTGTGCCTGGGTTGCGCTTTTTGGGATGGAAGTGAGGCGAGCGAGCTATATTGCTAGCAATCTAAAGTATTTTCCATCTCCCAAGGGGTAATATAACTATTGTAGTTATTCCACTCCTGATGTTTCAATTTTAAATATGCTGCCGTGAACCGCTCTCCTAAAGCTTGGGGTAGAACTGTGTTTGCTTTTAGGCTGCGTAAAGCATCCAATAGGTTTGATGGCAACTGTTTTGCTCCATCGCTTGTTTGTGGTTCCGTGTAGCTGTTGGAGTCACAACGCGAACCCGGATCGCGCTTGTTGGTAATTCCATCGAGTCCTGTAGCGATGAGTGCAGCGCTTAGTAGGTAGGGATTAGCCGCACCATCAGCGAGACGAAACTCGAAGCGGTCAACATCAGGAATGCGGATTGCATGAGTGCGGTTATTGCCGCTATAAGTAATGGTACTGGGTGCCCAAGTTGCCCCTGAAGTAGTAACTTTGGCGTTGATTCGTTTGTAGGAATTGACAGTGGGATTTGAAAAAGCACATAACGCCTCGGCAGAATGCAATACGCCCGCAATAAACTGGTAAGCCAGAGGTGAAAGTCCCAATTCTCCCTGCTCGTCGTGGAAGAGATTTGCGCTCAGATCTGTGTTCCAGACAGAGAGGTGAGTGTGACAGCCATTGCCAGTCAAATGAGGAAAAGGCTTGGGCATAAAGGTAGCACGCAATCCATGCTTTTCGGCGATCGTTTTGACCATATACTTGAAGAAAGCATGACGATCTGCGGTGACGAGAGCATCGGCGTATGTCCAATTCATCTCAAACTGACCGTTCGCGTCCTCATGGTCGTTTTGGTAAGCACCCCAATCGAGTTTCAACATACCATCACAAATTTCCCGAATCACCTCATAGCGGCGCATCAAGGCTTGTTGATCGTAGCAGGGTTTGGAGGAGCGATCGCGCGGGTCGGAAATGCTGTTCCCATCTGGTGAGAGCAGAAAATACTCACATTCGACTCCCGTGCGAATGCTATAACCCAATTCTTTGGCTTGGTTAAGGACGCGCTTGAGCACGAGTCTAGGTGTCTGCTCCACAGGTTGACTATTCATAGTATAGAGATCTGCAGGCATCCAAGCAACTTCGGACTGCCAGGGTAATTGAAACAAACTAGCGCGATCGGGTATTGCTAAAATATCGGGATCGGCTGGAGTCATATCTAGCCAAGCCGCAAATCCCGCGAATCCTGCACCATTAGCTGCCATAGCATCAATGCTTTCGGCTGGCACAAGTTTTGAGCGCTGCACGCCGAATAGATCGGTGAACGAAATTAGAAAATAACGGATACCCTTGGAGCGGGCAATTTCAGAAAGTAGGTTAGTCATAATTGTATTTAAAAGGGAACAGGGAACAGGGAACAGGGAACAGGGAACAGAGAACAAAGTTATGTATATCGATTGAAACCGAATGAAAGGAGCCGTTGACTTTGAAAGCTCCGGGAAACCGGAGCACGGCACAGGATGTGCCTTTCTTTAATCTTCCAGTAATTCTCGAATGGCTGTGCGGATGAAAACTTCATCTTCCGGATTTTGGTAGGGGTTACCTGCTCTGTGTCCCCAGATTGAGGGAATCGGGAGATACTTTGCCCTAGGAATCAAAGCAGCTTCGGCAGCACAATCTTCCGGCAGAAAATATAAATCAGTTGTAGCAGGCATCACTAACGTCCTAGCTTCAATTGCAGCTAGAGCACCTTTGTAGTCACCCTGATAGGTTGAGTTATCGCTAATATCACAGTGCAGCCAGGTATCAATCATGGCTAGCAGATTGTGCGGGTCTCGCTTTTTGTAATTGGACTCCCACCCGCGTAGCAAGTAATCTTCCAAGGATGTATAACCCAGTTGGTAGTAAATGCCCTCGCGGTAAAACGCATGGGAAGCAGCCCAACTTGCATAAATCCGCGCAAAAGCTTTAAATCCGCGATCTGGGACAGCTTCAAAGCATCTCCCATTCCAAGCGGGGTCTGCTGTCAGTGCTGTTCGCAGACTTAGCAGAAAAATACGATTGTGGTCAGTGGTACGAGCCGTACCGCACAGCGCTGCAATCCGAGCGACGCGATCGCTCCTCAATGCCCCCCAGTGATATGCCTGCTGTGCGCCCATTGACCAGCCGTAAATCAGCGCTAAACGTTCTATTCCGAATACTTCTCGCAACAGTTGTTCTTGAGCGCGAACATTATCTACATGGCTAAACCAAAAGCCTTGTTCGCTCAGTCCACAATCAAAGCAATTGCTGGGCGAACTCGACAGTCCATTGCCAAACATATTGGGAATGATAATAAACCAACGGCTGGGGTCGAGAATACTATCGGGACGAATCAGCCAGTCAATGTCGTAATGTTGCGCTCCGTAAGAAGTTGGGTAGAGGATGACATTGCTGCGATCGCTCGCCAGTTCGCCGTAGGTTTGGTACACCAGTTGCGCTTCGGGTAAAACCGCACCATACTGTAGTTTAAAGTTCTTTAACATTAGACAACCAATCTTGTTTGTCATTCCTCTAACTCTTACCATTAAGTTGTGATTTCCTCATAAAACCTGTTAACCTCTGCTAATTATTCGGAGGTTTTTGCCCAATCTTCAACTAAAAGCCTTAGCCAGTTCCCATAAGTCTGGTTTGGGACTTTCACTTTATCTATTTTTTCTCTCACCCAATCTTCTAACACTACTGTCGCTTGGGCTTTCTTCTGCCTATATTTCTTACCATATTCGCTTACCTTATCTTTGTGTGCGAGCTCCCAAAGTTTGGCTGATTGTTTTTTAGCCATATCCACTTGATGTTTTAAATTTATAGCGTTACGATAGCTATAGTAACGCGAAAAAAGGAGGTGAGGCAACTTGTCTAAGAAGAAAAAATCTTTAATTTCCGAATTAACTACTATCAGGAAATCGAAAGTTAAGTCAGAAAAACCCATTTATCAGCGACGTGTAGGGATAGAAGCTAAGTTGCCTCAAATTCCTAGAGCGTTGTTACTAGAAGACATGAGCTATTATTATGGGTCATATCGAAGGAGCGCTGTAAATCTACTTCAACAAGGCTTACCAGAGGAGCAGGTAGAGAAAATTCTTCAGACACAATTTGGACTTGCTTGGGCATGGGCTGATAGTATAACAACACTAGCTAAGTCAACTTATGACCAATTAACGACAGCAAAAGAAAACCGGATTGAGGAATTAAAGTCTGATATTAAATCAGGCTGGAAATATATCTTTGAAGAGGTAGAAAAACTAGAAGAAAGTATTGCAAAATTTAGCGGAAGACCCCAGCAAGGCAAGCGAATAGAGAAAAAGCTGTTAGGGCTAAAATCTAAAGCTCTTAGATTAGAAAAAAAACAGGTGGAGTTATCTAAATTAGAGAAAAGCCATCGTTTAAAGATATGTTTTGGTGGGAAAAAGTTATTCAACGCTCAACATCACCTAGAAGCTAACGACTATTCATCTCATGAGGAATGGAAAGAAAACTGGGATTTAGCTAGGTCTGGCTTAATCTATTCTGTAGGTAAAGGCAGCATTGACGGTAACAATCCAGTATGCCAAATTCATCATGTTCAAGACAATGAATTTACAGTTACTGTCAAACCATTTAGTTTTTTACAAGAGGACTACGGTCAAAAAGTTATCATACCTTTTCTTGTTAATGAGCGCCAAAAATATGACTTACTTTATGCTTTACAAAACAGTAAGCCTGTAACGGTTCAGTTATTTAGAAGAGAAGAGAAGGACAACAATTGGTACATTCATCTGACAACTTATGTTCAAGTCGTTACTACTCAAACAAGTATCAAGAATGGTTGCTTAGGAATTGATTTGAATGCTGAAAGTATCGATGTTGTCTATGTTAAACGCGATGGCAATAAGGGCGATGTTATCAAGAGCTACCCACTGCCAAGCCTCGGGATGAGTACTGGACAAAAGGAAGCATATCTACGTGATGTATCTGTTGATATTGTCCGAATAGCCGATGAATTAAAATGTCCTATCGCTTGTGAAAATTTAGATTTCTCTGCTAAAAAGTCACAACTACGTCATTCTGGTAGCAAGTCATACAACAGAATGCTGTCAGGCTTTGTTTATGATAAGTTCAGAGCTTTCTTGGTCGCACGAGCAGAGAAGTTTGGAGTTGAGGTAAAGTTCGTTTCACCTTACCTAACCTCAGTCATCGGGATGGTCAAATATATGCAGCGTTATGGCATGAACTCTGCAACGGCTGCTGCATACGTAATCGCTCGTAAAGCTATGGGATTTGTAGAGAAGATCCCGCCTGGTTTTAAGTTTATGCCCTCTGGGTCACCGGAGGATGACCTAGAGGGCTACGGTGCTTGGTTGTCCTTTTCTAAGGCAATGTCCTTGGAAAAGGTTTCTAGGCATCGGCTGTTCGAGTTGAGTACCGTGCAATGGATAGTTTCCAAAATTGGACAACCTGAAAAGGTAACTAAAGCTGAACGCTGTCGTTCAACCAAATCGAGCAGGGCTACGAAGAAAAATTCAAGTCAGTCACCGATGGGCTTGGACTGTGGATAGTAATTTATAGCTATTAACAGGTTATTTAAAGGTGTCCCAATTTAGCTATAATATCGCGGTTGACTTTGATGTAACCCCGATCGACGTGGGTAAAGTATGAACTCAACTGCTGATGGGCTTTAGGCAGTGCGTGGAAAGGAATTGATGGGTACAAATGGTGCTCTGCATGAAATGGCATATTCCACATGAAAAATCGCACAGACCATAAAGTCAGTGTTACCCGCGTATTTGTCAATGGATTAGCGTCAAGAGAACAACCTGTATGTTCCGCTAGCAGAATAAAACGCAGAATAGGTTGACCTATAATTAGTGGCAGCAGCCAATAGAGCACAAACCAAGGCTGCTGGAATGTAATTGAGAGAGCGATCGCGACTGCATAAACAGCTAATTGCCAACGGGTAGAGTGAATGACTTCGGAGCGGGAAGCAACTGGAATAAATGGGCAATCATCAAGTTGACCTAAAGCAGCGCGATAATGCCCGCGTATCTTCCCCACCCACCAAGGTAAACCGCTCAGTACCAATAGATATTCACCCCAGTTATGCGGTGTAAGATCGGTCAGTTCCGGGTCTTTGCCAGGAACCCGAGTATAAAGGTGATGCCATTTGTGGTAGTGACGATAGAAAGTGCTGTTATAAAAAGAAAGTACTCCCGCACACCAAGCTACAACCTCATTCAAACGATTGCTAGCAAAAGCAGTTCGGTGAACACCTTCGTGCATTGGCGCAAACATAGAAGCAAAACTAAAGCCATAAATTACCAGTGCTGGTATCGCCACCAACCAATTGCCCCAATTCATTGCCCAGAGGTAGCCACTGCATCCAAGGATAATAAGATGTCCAGTTAGATGAACTAGCCCGGTCGTGTCAGAGCGAGCGTTCAAAATACTTAATTCTTTTACATTCAGAATCTGACGAGCGTTGTGCAGTTTTTGGGCTTGACTATCCAATAATTCAGGTTGAATAATTGCATCACTAGACATAATTACAGCCAATTAAGGGACTTTCAAATAAAAAATATCCAACTTTCTGTTGTGGTGCAGGCGTCCCGCCCGCCACCAGTATAGAACGGGCGAGGACGCCCGTCCCACAGGCTCAAAAATTTTCCCCTCAGTCATCTCTTATACCAGACTAAGGGGAATTATAATTCGTAGACTATAGAGTTTCTGTATAGTGTAGATGATTTCATTCTATTCTGCTGATTTTTGTTTGAGTAGCTTCTTCACAAGATTTTACGGTATATTTACGTTTCCTTTACTGTTGCTTTATTCTTAGCATATGCATAATAACTTCTATATGTAAGTATAGCAGTACGCCAAATTCTCCAACTAAGGATTTATTTGAAAGAACCTATGAACGTAAAAATAGCTATTACAACTGCCTTATTAACTTGTTTCGGCTTGACAGCACACGTCTTGGCTGAAAATCCGCAAGATTTGGAACAGTTAAAGGCAACAAATGCCTGTCCGCGTTGCGATCTAAGTAAAGCCGATCTCACTCAATTTAATCTCAGTAAAGCAAGTTTGAGAGATGCTAATCTACAAGGTGCTAATTTATCTGGAGTTAATCTTGCAAATGCGGATTTAACAGGGGCTAATCTACAAGGTGCTGTGTTAAGCTCAGCAAATCTCTCAGGTGCTTCATTAATTGGTGCAAATCTTAAATCAGCTTCTCTAGAAAGTGCTAATCTTACGTATGTGGGTTTGATGAGCGCTAATTTAGAAGCTGCTAATCTTAAAGACGCGAGAACACAGTTCACAAATTTTAGAGGAGCACACTTCCGCCTCACAACCATGCCCACTGGTAATGTCACTTCTGATAAACCTTATGGATGGTCATTACAGCGCGAAAGCCCCAAAGACTGCAATGCTTTTAAATTGGAACGTGCCACTGGTACTGTATGCTACACAGAGTAATTAAACGAAAGTAGTTCGGCTTACCATAGATCTGACACCTCACCTCGTTCCCAGGCTCCGCCTGGGAACGCCTTTCAAGAGGTTCCGCCTCCTAATGCAGTCACTCAAGCGAGGCTGATTTTGTGGACAATGAGCCAAAAATTTTTCCGACTTTGGCAGGTGAGTGTCAACATAAAGAAAAACGGTAAACTGGTTGACCAATGCTTACTCGCATCAAAGATTTAGCGATCGCACTCGCACCTCGTTTAATTGAAATTCGCCGCCACATCCATTGCCATCCAGAACTGAGCGCTCAAGAGTCACAAACAGCTGCCTTTGTTGCTGGTGTTTTATCTTCGAGTGGTCTTTCTGTCAAAGAAGGCGTTGGTAAAACTGGTGTTATCGGAGAACTCAAAGGAACTGGTAACTCAGACCGATTGTTGGCAATACGTGCTGATATGGATGCTTTGCCAATTTACGAACAAACAGCTTTGGATTACGCTTCTCGCACTCCTGGAATCATGCACGCCTGCGGTCATGATGTCCATACAACAGTTGGTTTGGGAACTGCAATGGTACTGTCTCAGATAGCTGAGGAATTACCTGGTAAAGTACGGTTCTTATTTCAATCAGCCGAGGAAATTGCTCAAGGGGCTAACTGGATGGTAGCTGATGGAGCCATGAAAGATGTTTCCAGTATACTAAGCGTTCATGTTTTCCCATCAATACCAGCTGGTTCTATTGGTGTTCGTTATGGCGCACTCACAGCCGCAGCTGACGATCTAGAAATTATCATTATTGGTGAATCCGGACATGGTGCTCGACCTCATGAAGCGATTGACGCTATTTGGATAGCTTCACAAATTATAACGACGCTGCAACAAGCGATCGGTCGGACGCAAAATCCGTTACGTCCCGTAGTCGTAACCATTGGAAAGATTGAGGGTGGAAGAGCACCAAATATTATTGCTGATAAAGTCCGGTTACTGGGAACCGTGCGTTCTCTCCATCCTGAAACCCGCGCTAATCTGCCACAGTGGATTGAAAAAATTGTTGCGAGTGTTTGCAATACTTACGGGGCAAAATATCAAGTGAATTTCCGTCAGGGCGTACCGGGAGTGCAAAACGATTACTTTTTGACGCAACTGCTACAATCAGCTGCTGAAGAAGCTTGGGGTAGCGATCGCGTCCAAATACTTCCCGAATCATCCCTTGGTGCTGAAGATTTTTCTGTCTATTTAGAACACGCTCCTGGTTCCATGTTTCGATTGGGTGTAGGATTCAAGGATAGAATTTTGAATTATCCATTGCACCATCCTCTTTTTGATGTAGATGAATCTGCCATTATTACTGGAGTCGTTACCTTGGCATACGCGGCTTATAAATACTGGCAAGAAATTGAATCAGTGAGCAGTGACCAGTAACCAGTGACCGGTGTTAGAAGAAGTTAAATCGACAAAAGTTATTCATCATATAGCATTCCTATTTGAATGACAAACACCTCGTGAGGGTAGGGAACTCTTAACTCTTAACAGGGAACAGAATTATTTAGAAATCATTTAGGATTGCTATATGTTTGATACATTCAGTAGTGATTAAACAACTTATTTTTTAGCAACTGAGTTGACTAGAGTGTTCCACGTTATTAAACACATGGCTCATAAGATGCGGACATTAACTGAGTGTTTATAGTTGCTAATGAAATCAGCTTATGCAGTACTTTACATTAACTCATACATTTCACTTTTTTGGTGATACAAATACCCTGGTAGGAGCGCAAAGCCGCCGCGCCCCTACGACCAATGTATATGTATCGTGCATTTTGTGAATTGGTATCAGTTTTCAGGGCACAGCTGATTTTAATTTTTCTTATTTACTTCCATCAGATCCAAAGTCATCTCATTAAACGGTTTTAAAACACTCTTAAGTTCATCTTTAAATGGAGGGAATTTAACTTCAGGATATTTTCTTATATCAATATTTGTGGCTTCATTTATTGCTTCTCTTAGCTTTTTAATATCTTTAAACAATAAATCCATTATAGAGATATCAGGATTTCCTTTTTTGTAATAAGAGTCTTTACTTTCAGTAAAAGTTAATTTTAGATATATAGAAACTATTATTTTTATAACTTCTTGAAAAATTAAAAGTTTCCGGTCTGAAATTTTTTTCAAAAAAAAGTTTTTTAAACCTTCTTCATCTACTAGTTTTTCTTTAATTTTTATTTCCATTTCAATATTTGTATCCTTGATTTTGAGCATATTAATCTTACTATTAATAAGGTCTGTAATGTATGGCTTACTTTGTATATTGTTATCAATATTAACAAAAAATATTTGATAAATATATATTCCTATCATATTTAAATAATACACACAAGGATCTATATATTTCTAGTATATACACTCTTCGCTATTAGATATATGGTCTTTAATATTTGTCAGATCTGTAGTACTTTTATCACTAGAGACTAACATAACATTCTCTATAGTATTATTATTAAAGATTCCCCCAACTTTAAATAATAAATTATTGCTATTCTTTGACTTTAATATAATCCAATCGTCTTTTCCAATAACATCTCCATATGGTGATGAGTCAAGAAACCTATATGTTATCTTTTCGTTACTCCCATTTTTTATTAAAACTATTTTTCGACGCATAAATGCTAAATAATTAGGCACAAAAGGATTTCCTATATCTCGTGTAATTTTAGTGTATACAAAATCACTTCTCAAATCTCTCTCATAAAATGTTGTTGTTTTATATAGTTTAAATTTAAGATTTAGAGCATTTGGTAGATTATTCCTTTTAGAAATAGCAAAATTTGTTGGTAGGAGTTCGCTAAATGAAAAATTGCTAGATTCATCTTGAGAGTTAAGTAATTCTTCTACTAATGTACAAATTTCATTTAAATACCAAAATCCTTTCCCAAATCGTTCCCATAACCTATCTGTCTCCATGTTTTGTAACTCTTTTATTGTTTCCAAAAAGCCGAGGTTTTGTGAAGATTTTGCGCTATTCCACTCGCGTTCAAAAAGAGGATTATTTCTGTTTTTAACTTTATACTTGCCACCGCGATCCTCAGTTATTTTTAATAAGCTTTCTAGCAAAATACCTACTGCAGTTTTTGATTTATGTTCGGAATTATTAGCCTTACTTAAAGAATAAAAAGTATTATCTACTTTATAAAGCATACACTGCAAAATAATTTCAACAATATCAGATGGAGCATAAGATGACGAGGCTTTATTAAGTTTAAATGGCTCAAATACTTGAACTAAACTTGGTTCGCTAGATTGAAAATCAGAAACTTTAAGATAATCTTCCATTATATCCTTAACATTTTTCCCTGCTCGATCGTAAATCACTCTAATATTCTCGTAAAAACGCTCTGGTGATTCACCACAAGTGATTAAGTCATATACAATAGCTCCAAAACCGAACAAGTCAGTTCGTATTGTTTGCTTTTTGTACAAAATAACTTGAGTTTTTTTATCATTATTTAAATTATTTGTTTTTGTATTTAAAGTAATATATATGGGTGAATTTTCAGTTTTATTATCAATAACAATTGACTTAATACGATATGCTTTTCTATTCTTACTGAAGACTATATAATCATCATTCTCAATAATTGTATCGCGAAGTTTAGGATCGTAAGTAATTAGCTTGACATCACAATTATCTCCATTGCGATCGCTTACTTCAACTTCTACATCACAAATATCGAAATAATCTTTTTGTTCGGGTGAACGATAGTGGCGGGTACCAAGAGGTAGTTGTAAATTAGCTACTGGCAAAGCTTCAAATTTTAGCTGCTCCCCTGTATAAAGGAAACCTAAGTCACCAATCACACTCTTAACCTCAAGACCATCTGCTTTAACAAAGATGTTTGCAGGTTTTAAATCAAGGTGATATAAATCTGCTTTATGAATAGTTTCAAGACCTTGAGCAATATCCAATAAATACGGGAGTATAGTAGCTATACGATCTTCAAAAGTCATTTGTCTTAGAGGATGTTTTAAAAGTCATGATTGATGTATCAAATATTTTTTACCCCACCCTAACCCTCCCCTTATAAAAGTCCGGGAACTCGATTTCTCTTATTTCCCCCCTTTATAAGGGGGGATTAAGGGGGGTAATAATGTGATGAAAATGACAGACAGCCACTTTTCAAACATCCTCTAATACTGAATTGGTCAAGTCTTTTACCAATTATTCAGTAGCTCTCTAACTGGGAACTCTATCGATGTATCTTACCAGTTTTAACGTCCGAAAATGGCGAGACGGCGAGTGAAATTCCTTTTATGCTGAGGTTATTCCACTTGACATAAGTTTATGCTGACTGACGAGCAATGTTATCGTGCTATTTTGAGCCGAGATCGGCGTTTCGATGGAATTTTTTTTGTTGGCGTCTCCAGTACGGGCATTTACTGTCGCACGATTTGTACGGTTAAAACACCCCGTCGTGAGAACTGTATGTTCTATCCTAGTGCAGCCGCAGCAGAACAAGCTGGTTACCGTCCTTGCTTGCGCTGCCGTCCTGAATTGGCTCCAGGACAAGCTAAAATTGATGCAGTGAGTCGGTTAGCGGCAGCAGCAGCAAGTTACATTGAAGATGGCGCATTGACAGAACAATCGGTGAGCGAACTGGCAAACTCCCTCGGTATTAGCGATCGCCATTTACGTCGCGTACTTCAGCAGGAATTTGGTGTCTCTCCCATTCAACTCGCACAAACACAGCGATTACTGCTGGCTAAGCGGCTTCTAGCTGACAGTAATTTATCGATCGCGGATATTGCATTTGCTAGTGGATTTTCAAGTGTGAGAAGGTTGAATGCACTGTTTCAAAAGCGCTATCGACTGAATCCCACGGCATTCCGCAAAGCCACAAATCAGCCACAGGATATTTTGTGCTGCGAGCTTGCTTATCGTCCACCTTTAGATTGGCAAGGGTTACTCAGCTTTCTGCAAGGTAGAGCGAGCAGAGGTGTAGAAGCGATTGAAGGCGATCGCTATCAGCGTACAGTTAGAATAGACCAACATCAAGGCTGGATTCGGGTGTCTTCCATTCCCAACCAAGACAAATTGCAAGTAGAACTCTCAGCCTCGCTAGTTGCGGTCATTTTACCCGTTCTAACCAGAGTAAAAGCACTCTTCGATCTAGCAGCCGATCCAGTATTAATCGCTCATCATCTTAGAGATCTCACTGTATCCTGTCCCGGCTTGAGAGTACCAGGTGCTTTTGATGGATTTGAAGTTGCAGCACGTGCAATTCTCGGTCAACAAGTGAGTGTTAAAGCTGCAACAACTTTGATGGGAAGATTAATTGAGACGTTTGGTACGCCAATTCAAACTCCAATTTCTGGACTGACGCATCTGACACCCACTCCAGCCCAAATTGCTCAATTATTACCACAGGATTTAACTGCATTAGGAATCTTGCTAAGCAGAGCAACGTCAATTATTGCGATCGCTCAAGCGATTGTCAACAGAGACTTGCGACTGGACGCTTACTCAGAAATTGATACGACAATTGCTCGTCTTAAAACACTCCCTGGAATTGGAGAATGGACGGCTCAATACATTGCGATGCGAGTGCTAGCATATCCAGATGCGTTTCCCTACGCCGATTTAGGATTACGTCAGGCATTAAACGTTGAGAAGCCCGCACAAGTCTTACAAATTGCCGAAGCATGGCGTCCTTGGCGAGCATATGCAGCAATGTACCTTTGGAAATCTTTGGAGCAAGTTGGATGATTTACTACAGATGGCTAGACAGTCCTCTAGGAGAGTTATTGCTCGCCTCAAATGGGCGATCGCTAATCGGATTATATCTAAAAGGACAGAAGTTTTTCCCAGAACAAACCGAAGACTGGCATAAGTCAGAGCAAATCGACCCCTTTGTCCAAACTCAAGAACAGATTGCTGAATACTTTGCCCACCAACGCCAACATTTTGACATACCCATTGAGCCACAGGGAACAGCGTTTCAAAAACAAGTTTGGCAACTATTGCTTCAAATTCCTTTTGGTGAAACAATTTCTTACGGAGCATTAGCCAAAAAGATTGGAAAACCCGTCGCATCTCGTGCTGTTGGAACCGCTAATGGACGAAATCCAATCTCGATTATTGTGCCTTGTCATCGAGTCATTGCATCTAATGGGAAGTTAACAGGCTATGCAGGTGGACTCGATCGCAAACAATGGTTGCTTCAGCACGAGCAGACAAAGATAGCTGTCAATTATTTTAATCCAGTTCCGCGAGCGCTTGCTCTGTTTGACGAAAATTAATACCATTTTTCAAAAATAAAGAATGCAATACATAGATTTTGTAGGGGTGCAAGGCATTGCGCCCCTAAGCCTAAATCTGTTACAAACATTTTTTGATTTAGTATTAAATCTTCGTTTTTCACAATTTCTATTTTGTCAATCCAACATCATGAAAATTTCAGATACCCTTGAGCTTTTGTTGCTTGCAGCATTGTGGGGTGGTTCGTTCCTATTTATGCGAATTGCAGCCCCTGTGTTAGGTCCTGTTTGGTTAATCGAGTTTCGAGTATTATTAGCTGGATTAATACTACTGCCAGTTCTGATGCGATTGGATCTGTTGCAAGAGATTCGACGAAATATCATTCCACTCATTGTCGTTGGATGGATGAATTCTGCCATTCCATTTTTACTCCTTGCTTTTGCATCTGTGTCTCTTCCTGCTGGATTTACGTCTATCTTGAATGCTACAGTACCCTTATTTGGCACTATTATTGCTTCCGTTTGGTTAAAGGAGAAATTAACCACGACTCGAATCATTGGCTTTGTGTTAGGGTTCACAGGCGTAGTCATTTTGGTCGGCTGGAAAGCTGTTGTAGGCACACCAACTTTCTTTATAGCAATATTGGCTGGATTATGTGCAGCTTTGATGTATGCGATTTCAGCCCCATACATCAAACAAAATCTCACAGGTGTTCCTTCACTAGTCGTTACAACTGGCAGTCAACTCAGTGCAGCATTCTTACTCTTGCCTGTGTTACCGTTTACAATACCTCAACAAACACCATCTATGGCTGTTATAATATCGGTTATTGCTTTAGCTTTATTATCAACAGTTTTTGCTTATTTTCTCTACTTCAGACTGATTCAAAATGTTGGTTCAACTAAAGCTTTAACAGTGGCTTATCTCATTCCTCTATTTGCAATGCTCTGGGGTGCGATCGTATTACAAGAAGCCGTAACGATGACAATGATATTAGGTTGTGGTTTAGTGTTGTTGGGAACTGCGATCGCGAACATGACAAAATCATTTACACTTAAATAGTGTAATCTATTATCATATTTTTGATAGTAAAATTATAATTTACAGGAATTATGAATTAGGTTTGCTCATGCTACAATCAATTGAAGGAGTGTATAAACACGGTCAGATAGAACTTTATGAACTACCATCAGACGTATCAGAAAGCCGTGTTATTGTAACTTTTTTAGAGCCGAAAACAACTCTGGTGCAAAAGCAGATAATGCGGTTTAGTATGTTTTCTGGAAATAAACAATCAACGGAAGAAGATTTTCACATTGCCAGATTTCATGGGGATACAGACGATGGCTTAGATTGGTCATAAGCAATTATGAAGTATGTCGTTTCTCAAGAAATTGTAAAGCCAAAATCAGAACATCCATGGATGAAGTTCACGGGTAAGTATAAGGATGATCCTCAATTTGATGATATGCTTGCCGATATTGAAGCATATCGACGCGAACTAGATGCGGAAATGGAAGAATCTACTGTAAGATACAAGTAGGATAAATAATTACACTTTTTTAAAATCATGAGTCTTGAACAAGCCGTCTTGGAAAAATTCCGCCAGTTACCTGTAGATAAGCAGCAAGAGTTATTGAATTTCGCAGAATTTTTATATCAAAAAAATACTGCTAAAACTCCCCTACGTAGTATTAGAGGGTTGTGTGCTGATTTAGCAATAGATATCACAGAAGAAGACATTACCCAAGCGCGTCAAGAAATGTGGGGGAATTTTCCAAGGGATATAGTCTAATGACATCAGTAGTAGCAGATACACACACTTTAATTTGGTATATTTGATTAACTGTTCCTGATATGCCAGATAGGATTATAGCAGCTACTGCTTTCTCTTTAGGTCTTCCCCTAGTTACCTGTGATTCACGAATCCAAGGACTAACAACTATTCAAACTATTTGGTGATGAGGTGAGAAAAATGCAAGCTGACAAAATATCAGAGCAAAAATTACTTGAAAAAATTCATCAGCTAATTCCCGAACAAATTGTGCTAGTTGAAAATTTTATCGATTCCCTATACCAACAACATCCGGATTTTAGCCTCACTCTAGCAGCTGCAAAGCTTTCTGAGCCAACTTTGAAAAAAATCTGGGATAACCCCGATGATGCTGAATATGACCAACTATAAATTTGGTAATGATGAAGCTGAAATCACTCAGCAACGCCCGCCTGTTTTTCTCGATCCCATTCATTGACACCACAATAACAATTGTCAGGCGAGAGCGCTATAATCTACTGAATCGCAAATACATTCGTTCGTTAGCTTGATTCATTCAACTATCACCTTAAAGGTAATAAGCTCTCTAAAACTTCTGCTAAATAATAAACAGATTGCACTATAATATCAACAAATATGATAGAAATTAAGGTTATAGATGATGTCTTTAAAGCTTTAAGCCTCTGGTGGTTTACTGACTCTCCTTATAGAAAACATAAGAGGAATACCGAACACAAAGAAAATGATAAGGCCAACTATCAAGTTGGTAGGCCATGGAATAACAGCTAAAGCCAGAGAGATTTGGATTACTATTCTCATAATTTGACTTAATACACTATCAATCTGAGGACTGCGCCAGTGACCAGTTTTGCACCATACTGCAAAATGTTCACAGTTCCGTCTTCCAAGATCATACAGATTTCATCGCATTGTTATATTTTTCTTCTACAGCTATGAAATCTAGAGGATTTTTTCTTAGGTCGTCTCCTAGTAATGTAATATATTCACTAAAATATTTACGTATACGTAATTCTTCTTGAACCAGTAACCCATCTACATAAACTTTATTTGAGATCGCAATCAATCCTCCTGGTTCGGGTTGTCCTTCAGTTGCACTCTCACCTTTAATATATATTTGGATATTACTATCCGTGCATAAAATAGCTTGCTTCAGCTTGTTACGACGAAGTTCTTGGGTAAATAAGTTGGTGAGAAATTTGGCGATCGCAACTCCGGCTTTTACTTCTTTTTCTTTAAATAAAGCTCGTGGCGTACTTGTTGGAGAAGTAGAAAATTTTAGATTTACCAGGGAATCTTCCAAGTTTTTATAACTTTCATCAAATGAATTTTTTTTTCCTTTTTCTCGCTCCCCGTTTGCTATCATAACTAAAGCAGTCATGTAATCAATCAAGACCTTATTTACTGTTCTTGTTTGTGTTGATACTCTTTTAAAATTCCCATGACAAAATTCTTCTAGAGGTAGACGCTGTGTAAATACAGTTGGAGAAGCAGGTGTTCCAGCAAATTGAGTGGCTCTGATACATGATTCATACATATCTTCAGAAATAAATTCTGCAGAACCATTAAAGTTTTCAAGCGCACTTTCAACAGCTTTTAATGATGGAATGTTGCGTCCGCAACTACTTAGTAAAATACTGACAGCAATTAGCATTATAGATTTGTGGGCATTAGGAAAAATCTGTTTCAATTAATAAAGTCCTTCATGTAACATCAAAATTAATCAATCCTCTCAAAACTTAGGAAAAGCGTTTATTATGAACTACAAAGATTCTGCGTGTTGTTGTCTTTAGTCCTGATGGAGCAATACTAGCAAGTGGAAGTGACAATCGCACTATCAAACTTTGGGATGTAGAAAGCGGTCAATGCCTCCATACTTTGCAAGGACATACTCATGCCGTTTGGTCGGCTGTTTTTCATCCCAATGGTCAGACACTAGCAACGGGAAGTGGAGATAAAACAGTCAAGTTTTGGGATATCAGTACAGGCAAATGCTGGAGAACTTTACAAGGAAATCAATTTGAAGCTGTTGTTTCAGTTACTTTTAGTCCCAATGGAGAAACTTTAGCGGCGGCTGGCGAAGCATCTGTAATTAGTTTGTGGGATGTCACAACAGGGAATTGTATCCAAACGTTCGGAGAATACACTAGACGTATTTGGTCAGTGACTTTTAGTCCTCAAGGTAATATTCTTGCAAGTGTTGGTAGAGACCAAACTATAAGGCTGTGGCAAGTTAGTACAGGAAAGTGTCTCAAAACTTTACAAGGTTGTGGAATATTAAGACAGGAGAATGCTCGCAAATATTACCCGGTCACACAAACGTAGTAACTGGTGTAAAGTTTGGTCTTGATGGCGATATAGTTGCTAGTTGTAGTCGCGATCGCACTATCAAACTTTGGAATAGATACACGGGAGAATGCTTAAAAGCACTTTTTGGACACAAGCATTGGGTTTTGGGAATTGCTCTCCATCCTAACGAACAAATTCTAGCGAGTGCGAGTCAAGACCAAACAATTCGACTTTGGGATATTTTGATAGGAGAGTGTCAGGAAATATTGCGATCGCCTCGTCCTTATGAAGGTATGAATATCACTGGTATCTCTGGCTTAAGCACACCCCAGATAGATACTCTCACAGCTTTAGGAGCTATTTATTTTCACTAAGGTTAAACTATCAAATACTCATAGCGATTTTCATCCGAATGAGGTACGGCTTCGTCCGCGTGCATCAGCGTGCATCAGCGGTTCCATATTGAAAGAAATTCTGAGTGCAACTTTAGAAGAAGCACTGGAACTTTTACGTTTGGGAGAAGCATTAGTAGAAATTAGTGGAGAATAAGACAAAAATAGGACTGACAGTTATGCCAGTCCCATTGAAATTATGACTCAAAAAAGCAAAACTAAGTTTTTAGACGTAAAACAAAGCGGTATAGGTTGCATGCTTTGCTAGAAACCTAGTTTTTACACAAGTGTAAAAATTAACCTGGTTGATTTGCAAGGCGAGTTTCACTCAAACGCCATTTTTCAAGCATTTCTGCTCGATTTTGACTGAGGTTTATACTATCGCGCTGTGTTGTGTTATTCGTCATTGGTAAAGATTTTAAGTAGGGTGGGCATTGCCCACCACCAAGTCTTTTGGTAGGCATTGCCCATCCTAGATAGCAAACAAATAAAAACTCCCGACACTTGATGTGGGAGCGATTGTCTTTGACTTTTAACCGAACTAGAGACGCAAAGAGTTGCGTCTCTACATCCCTAGGTTACTTAGCACCAACTACGCCAAGGTTCTTTTGAATTTCAGTCTTAGCAGCTTTGAATTGAGTTGCAAGTTGCTCGCTTTGATCGGAGCTTAAGTTGTTGCGGATAGCAGCAAACATTGTGCTTTCTTCTTGACGGATATGATCGCCAACAACATCCATGAGCTGTTTGATCTTATCCTTGAACTGATCCACGTTAGAAGGATTGATAGCCTTGATTTGCTCTAACAACTTCTTGATTTCATCTTGCTCGTCGTAAAGCTCTTGAGTGTCGTTCTGACCGTAGAAAGGACGCACTGCAGGATATACAACTTGCTCTTCAGCTTCAGAGTGAGCAGTTAGATCCTTATAGATTTGACCGAAGTACTCTTGAATCTTTTGAGGATCGTTGCTAGCTAAAAGTTCGGTGAACAGGGTGTTTACCTTATTGTGATCCAGACGGATAACGTCTTGAACGTTCAGGTCGTCCTTATCAGAGGTTTGGGTAACGGCGCTACCAAATACACCGCTTAATGCAGCCATAGCGTCTTGAACGCGACCCCAAATACCTTGATCCGCGTCTTGACCAGTGAGTTCGCGAACACCCAGAATCTCTAGAACACCCTTGAGTTGCTCTTGGTGAGCGCGGTTCTCAAAGTTAACAGTGTTCAAGGGTCCAATTGCAAGCAATACGTCAGCACCAACTTTTTGTGCTGCTTTATGAATGGTCAAGCCAGTCATTACTTGCTGGTGCTTCAGTAATTCGTGCTGGAATACTTTTTCATACAAGCTCAATTCGGAGCCTTGCTGCAACTGACTTATCTTCTCAATCATTTGTGCAACGGTTTTTTCTGGCTCAGCTTGAATGCCATACTGACCGATTACAGTTTCCAGAACACCTATGTTCTTGTTGTCATCATCAAGCATCTTGCGGAAGCGATCGGCAACTTCTGAATCGCTAATTTGACCTAGCAACTTTTGCTCATTTTCAATGATTAGCTTTTGGATTGCCTTCATATCTGCTAACTTAATAGCAATAGCAGAACGCTTGGTATCATCTAAAGTTGCAACCATTTTCTGGTTCCCCTCTGGAATATTTTGTGTATTGATTTCAATTTCAAATTTGCCCAATGATTTATTATCTTCCATCTTTCTTTTGACCGATAGCTTTCAAAACTTCGGGTAGAAAAAAGGAAATTTCCCTGAATTCAAGTAAATCTATGCTCTTAGAGAGACTAATCTCTTATTTTGATTACCCCATAAGACAGATTAATTCTTTACGCCAATTTTCTAGATTGGCGCAAGGAAGGTCAAGTAGGAGATAAAGACGCAATGCCCGATAGTCCGGGACTCGGAGAGCAAGCACTCAATAAAGCTGCTGAAGTAGGGTTATCTAGCCAATTAGACGCGGTAGAGAATCTGGACGTAAATATTCAAACAGATCCCATTAAACTCATTCAGGGTGAAGTGGATGCTGTGAATATTGAAGGCGAAGGTTTGGTTATGCAAAAAGACCTTCGCATGGAAGAATTGGAGATGCATACGGGTAGTGTAGCTATCAATCCCCTAAGCGCTGCTTTTGGAAAGATAGAACTTACAAAACCAACAAAAGGAAATGCCAGGGTTGTTTTAACTGAAAAAGATATTAACCGTGCCTTTAACTCTGAATACGTTCGCTCCCAACTGCAAGAGCAAAAAATTCAGAAGAATGGGCAATCTATGACAGTTGTTCCCCAACAAGTTGATTTTCAGTTACCTGGTAATAATCAAGTTACGTTAAGTGCTAATGTAATTTTAAAAGAAAATAACGAACATCATAAAGTAGCCTTTTCAGCAGTACCTAAAGTCAGTGCAAACGGACAAACGGTTTCTCTAGAAAATGTTGAATACGGTGATACTCAAGAAATTTCTCCCGAACTTACAAAATCTTTAGTAGATGCAACAAGTGAAATTTTAAATTTGAGTAACTTCGACTTAGAAGGAATGACTCTCCGAATTCAACAATTAGAAGCTGAACAAGGTAAACTTATTATCCAAGCAGAAGCTTTTGTAGAGCAAATTCCTACAGAGTAGTTGATAAAGGAAGAAAAATGACAGAAACTCAAGAGAGAAACACAACACCTTATCCAAATATTCCTGCTTTTTTGGAAAGTGACAGCAGAGAGTTTCGGGATACTGGTATACCTAGTACCGTCTCCGTAGTAGGACACCCAATACACCCAATTCTCGTTCAATTCCCTATCGCTTTCCTTGTAGGAGCATTGTTAACTGATGCAGTTTTCTGGTTAAATGGAGACGTATTCTGGGCAAGAGCTTCTTTTTGGTTAATCGTTGGTGGTTTGGTAGGGGGTCTAGCAGCCGCTTTGACGGGTCTTTTGGATTTTCTCAGAATACCCAGAGTTCGCAAGCGCACAGCAGGCTGGGCGCATATGTTTCTTAATGTTGCGGCTCTTTTATTGACTGTTGTTAACCTTGCAGTCCGTTGGAATAATCCTATATCGGCTGTACTACCTTGGGGACTTGTTATTTCAGTTGTTGTGGCTACTCTTCTTGGTGTGTCTGGCTGGTATGGTGGCGAATTGGTTTACCGCCACAAAATCTCAGTTATTGGTAATGGTAGCCCAGACTACCCATAACGATCGCGCAAAGTACCCGTCATAGGCGATCGCATCCCACTCCGGATTTTTTGGTTAGAGATGGTCTACAAATGTATAGCGTTTTTCAGTTAGCTGCAATACATTAATAATGGTCTCGTGGAACGGGGCGTCCCCCCTAATTCTAAAATAATGCTATCTAGAAAAACTCTAAACTTTCACATCCTCTTATCTTTGCTCATCGTTACAACGGTGGGCTTTTTCTTTAAGTATTATGTCGGTCCCGCTCATCAATGGTTGAACAATTACGGGGCTGCAGTTTTTTATGAAATTTTTTGGTGTTTGTTTGCATTTTTATTTTTCAAAGGTCAAGCAGCTATTTGGCAAATCCCCTTATGGGTTTTTGTCATTACTTGTATACTAGAATTTTTACAACTGTGGCATCCACCTCTATTAGAGCAATTTCGCGCTACCCTAGTAGGTAAATGGTTGATTGGTACGACTTTTGCTTGGTGGGATTTTCCGCATTACTTGTTAGGGTGTGTTTTAGGGTGGTTGTGGTTGCAAAAATTACCAAGTCAAGGCAGAGGGTAGATACCTGTCCTCTTAACATAATGCAAAAAAAAGTCAAAGTTAAACCCAATTCAAAAGTTCTCAAAGTTGAGGAAAACGCTGATGGAAGTCTTACTGTGCGTTTAAAATCTCCGCCTGTAGATGGTAAGGCTAATGAAGAATTAATTCGATTACTGGCAGAAAAATTTGATGTGCCAAAATCTTGTATCACAATTAAATTGGGTCTATCGTCGCGGCAAAAGTTAGTTGAAATTGATACCAATCAGTGAACAGTAACCAGTAACCAGTGACCAGCGTAATAACTCACAACTCGACAGTTTGAAATGTTTTAATTTCTTCCGTGATGCGAATATATCCTGGTTGTGCTATCACTCTTTCTATCCAAGCTTGTATTGCAGCAAAGGGTGATAGGTTAAATCCGCCTTCCTCCGCTACATGAGTGTAAGCAAATAAACCAATATCAGCAATTGTGTATCGGTCTCCTACAAAAAAATGATGATTTGATAGATGATTTTCCATAACTTTAAAAGCCGCGTAGCCTTGTTCGCGTTTTTGCTCTATCGCTACACTGTATTCTTCAGCTTTGCCTAGTATGGAAATCCAATATCTCGGTGTAGCGATGTAAGGTTCGTGGCTGTATTGCTCAAAAAACAACCACTGTAGTACTTGTGCTCGTAAATAGGGATCGTATGGTAAAAACTCTGTTCCTTCACTGAGATACACCATAATAGCATTTGATTCGGTTAAATACTTCCCTGGTTGAATCTCCAAAACAGGAATCTTGCCGTTCGGATTTTTACTTAAAAATTCTGCTGTTCGGGTTTCACCATTGGTAATATTAACCTCTACTCTCTCAAATGGGATGCCAATTTGCGTCAATAAAAGACGTATCTTGTAGCCATTCCCTGATGGTAAAAAATCATACAAACGGAGGGTTTCCATGCCAAAAAAATTGGGATGAATTGGTTGATTGGTCATGTTGTAAAAATACAGCATATCTTTGAAAAAGACAAATAAATATGATAAAATATACAAAGAATAAAACATTTTACTAGAAAGAAGAATTCTCTGAAAAATAAAAAATAAAAGTAATCTTTAATGCCTTATCTGTAGAAGTTTAATATTAATCGTTGGTTAAGAAAAAAGTATGTGTGGAAGATTTACTTTGAGCCAGTCAGCAACAACTTTAGCACAAACCTTCCATGTGGAAACTTCTGACTTGGAGCCGAAATATAACATTGCACCTACGCAAATGGTATGGGCAGTCTTATACGACCAAATAAGTGAAAAGCGTAAATTAGAGCAGTTACGATGGGGACTGATTCCTTCATGGGCAAAAGACTCAGGGATGGGAGCCAAACTGATTAATGCTAGAGCAGAAACAGTGGCAGAAAAACCCGCTTTCCGTTCAGCGTTTAAACGCCGACGTTGTTTAATCGTGGCAGACGGTTTTTACGAATGGCAGCAACGCGACGGGAAGAAACAGCCGTTTTATTTTCGCCTACAAAATGGGGAAGCTTTTGGGTTTGCAGGATTATGGGAGGAATGGCGAGCGCACTCAGAAGAAACTGTATCTTCCTGTACAATTTTGACAACAAGGGCAAACGAATTACTCGAACCAGTCCACGATCGCATGCCAGTGATTCTCCATCAGAAAGATTACGATTTGTGGTTGGCTCCGCAAGTACAAACGTCAGAGATGGTACAACAACTATTGCAACCCTATCCATCTGAAGCAATGACTGCCTATCCTGTCAGCACAAGAGTGAACAGTCCCAAACACGATAGTCCAGATTGCGTTCAACCAATGAAAATGTAGCAGCAAATCAGTTAGATTAGCTAATGAGCAATTGGTTTGTAGTGAGTGCTAAGTACTCAAGTTCTTACTACACACCTTGCCACCCGCAATTATATTGACACTCGTATCATAATAAACTCAATATGCCCAGAACTCAGAGAAACGACAATTTCATTGACAAATCCTTTACAGTGATGGCAGATCTGATTCTCAAGATTCTGCCAGCAAATAAGAGAGCCAAAGAAGCCTTTGTTTACTACCGAGATGGAATGTCGGCGCAATCAGAAGGGGAATACGCTGAAGCCCTAGAAAACTATCAAGAAGCTCTAGAGTTGGAAGAAGACAGCAACGATCGCAGCTACATCCTCTACAACATGGGGTTAATTCATGCCAGTAACGGGGATCACGATAAAGCTTTGGAATTGTATCATCAAGCTTTAGAATGCAATCCCCGCTTACCCCAAGCCTTAAATAACATTGCTGTTATCTACCACTATCAAGGAGAAAAGGCAAAGGAAGCAGGAAACGAAGACCTTGGAGAATCGCTATTTGACCAAGCTGCTGATTATTGGATTAGAGCAATTCGCTTAGCTCCCAATAACTACATTGAAGCCCAAAACTGGCTCAAAACAACCGGACGCTCTCAAATTGACGTATTCTTTTAGTCAATAGTCAATAGTCATTTGTCCTTTGTCCTTTGTTAAAGGATTAAGGACTAATGACCAATGACCAATTCCCAATCCCCAATCCCCAAATTATGATTGACCGCGAACAAGTCCATAAAGTCGCTCTTTTAGCTCGATTAGAGTTAACGCCAGAAGAGGAAGAGCAGTTCACCACACAGTTGGGGGATATTCTTGATTATGTCCAGCAACTGAATGCATTAGATGTGACTGATGTACCACCTACAACACGGGCAATTGATGTCAGTAATGTAACACGACCAGACCGACTGCAACCCTATAGCGATCGCGAAGCTATTCTTCAAAGCGCACCCGAACAAGAAGGTGAGTTTTTCAAAGTTCCAAAAATACTTAATCCTGAAGAATAGTTACCAACCACTAAATACTAACTAAAACAATGAGCTTGGGAATCCTGAAAGATGGTAAGTGGGTCTCACAACGGGAACAAGAGGACTCAAAAGGACAATTTGTCCGTCCCTCAACTACCTTCCGCAACCAAATTACAGCTGATGGTTCTAGTGGGTTCAAAGCTGAACCAGGACGCTATCATTTGTACATCTCTTGGGCGTGTCCTTGGGCAAACCGTACTGCCATTCTCCGTGAATTGAAAGGGCTGCAAGATGCGATCGGTCTTTCAGTAGTTGCACCAGAAATGCGGGATAATGGTTGGGAATTTTCTGATGAACCAGGATGCATTCCTGATACTATTAACAATACTCAGTATTTATGGCAACTTTATCTCAAAGCCGATCCTAATTACACTGGACGAGTTACAGTTCCAGTTTTGTGGGATACACAAAATGGCACGATAGTCAATAATGAATCTCGTGAAATTATCCGGATGTTAGACGCGGAGTTTGATGCTTTTGCCAAGCACAATGTTACTTTTTACCCAGAACACTTGCAAAAAGCTGTTGATGAGACAATTGATGCCATTTACCAACCTATTAATAATGGGGTGTACCGAGCTGGATTTGCTACAACTCAGTCAGCTTATGATGAAGCAGTCACTGAATTATTTAATGCTCTTAACCATTGGGAGAATGTTTTAGGAAAACAACGCTATTTGTGTGGAGAGAAAATCACTGAAGCGGACTGGTGTATGTTTACGACGCTGTTTCGCTTTGATGCAGTCTACTACCTGCATTTCAAATGCAATTTGCACCGGATTACTGAGTTTCACAATCTCTGGAATTATCTTAAAGACCTGTATCAACAGCCAGGAGTCAGAGAAACTTGTAACCTCGACCATATTAAACGCCACTATTACAAAAGTCATCCCAAGGTTAATCCAACTCGGATTGTTCCAAAAGGTCCGATTATTGATTTTGATGCTCCTCACGATCGCATGACAGTGACCAGTGACCAGTGACCAGTGACCAGTGACCAGTTCAGACACTCTCGTTCCCATGCTCTGCATGGGAACGAGGAAATACTGGTGACCACCAATGATGACAGGCGAGACGCCTGTCCCACACAACTAACCACCAACAACTAACCACTAACCACTAACAACTAACAACTAACCACTAACCACCAACAACTAACAACTAACCACTAACCACCAACAACTAACCACCAACAACTAGTCTTTGTTGTAATGTGGTAACAAATTCTGGGTAAGAGACTGCAGCCGCTTCCGCACGCTGGATGTGAGTGGTTCCAGAAGCGTTGAGAGCTGCAATCGCCAAACTCATGGCAATGCGATGATCTGTGTAACTATCAACCTCAGCACCGGAAAGGGGAGTCCCTCCAGTAATTTCCATACCGTCAGGTAACTCTGTGACTTTTGCTCCCATTTTATTCAGTTGATGCGCCATAACTGCAATGCGATCGCTTTCCTTGACTCGCAACTCTTCAGCATCTCGGATGACTGTTGTGCCTTCCGCAAAAGCTGCTGCAACTGCTAAAATAGGAATCTCATCAATTAACCTGGGTATAATATCGCCTGCAATCGTGCAACTCTTCAAACGGCTGGAACGTACCCGCAAATCTGCTACTGGTTCTCCTGCTACCGTGCGCTCATTTTCTAGCTCGATGTCAGCACCCATCATTTCTAACGCTTCTAAAATACCTGTACGGGTGGGATTGACGCCAACATTTTCAATCGTCAATTCGGAATTTGGTACGATCGCTCCTGCGACTAACCAAAATGCAGCCGAACTGATATCTCCCGGTACAATTACCGTTTGTCCGTGAAGTTGAGATGGTCCGGTGATGGTTACGCTGTTGGTGTCGGGGTCTACAGTTAATTCTGCTCCAAAAGCCTTTAGCATTCGCTCGCTGTGATCGCGAGAGAGGGCTGGTTCGGTGACTGTGGTTTTTCCCTCTGTTAATAAACCTGCAAGCAGAATGCAGGATTTTACTTGTGCTGATGCAATGGGAGAATTGTAGTGGATGGGTTTGAGAGATGTTCCCTGAACTGCAAGAGGAGCTAGCGAATTTCCTTTACGCCCCCATATTTGTGCTCCCATCTCTTGTAAAGGTTTAATAACACGAGACATGGGTCGCGATCGCAATGAATTATCTCCCGTAACAGTAAAGAAGCGTCCCGGATGAGATGCGAGAAGCCCTAACATGAGACGCATTGTTGTTCCAGAGTTTCCAGCATTGAGCACATCAACGGGTTCTTGTAAATTTCCCAACCCAATACCTTTCACCTTCACGAGTTCCGTATTTAATTCGGAAATTTCTGCTCCCATAGCTTGGAAACAACTGGCTGTGCTGCAAGGGTCTTCCCCCAAAAGCAAACCTTTAATAGTGGTTTCTCCAGATGCTAGAGCACCCAACATTAAAGCTCTGTGGGAAATGGATTTATCCCCAGGAACTCGGATACGACCTTGTAAAGATAAACCAGTAGTTGGTCGCTCAATGATTAAGTTTTGAGAAGTATTTTCCCTGATTTCTACAGTTATGACAGAAGCTGACATTAGGATAATCTGACGTGTGACTGCGCTAGTATCCTATCGCTTTCTCAGTACCGTCAGATCTACCGATGTTTGTTAATTTCTGAAACGTTTATTGGCTTTTAACCCTTTTCGCTCCCATGCTTACTCACCATCGCAAGCCCGTGTCCTTATCACTCGTTTCTACAGACCTACCTGTTTGGTCTGTTGTTGAAACTGCCGCAACTCTTTATCAAAAAGATCGCGATCGATTCCACTTACTTTTAACAACACCACCTGTAAAGAATTGTAAAACAGAAAGTTTTCATTACCAACAGAAGCATTTATCGCAAGAATTAAGCAATGCTGTTCTGACTAGCCCTAGAGTCCTTTGGTTAGAGATTTCTCCTTACCGAGTCATTATGACCATGCAAGGTAACAATCAGTTGAGTTACCGTCATTTTTGGGAACAAGGCGTTTACGGAATCACCCGTTACTGGTTACCTGGCGAACCGATCCAACAGAACGATCCCATACGCTTGCGTAATTTTACTCGCAATTTAAAATTAGACGGACATCCTTTTCCCCAGCATTTGCGAGTAGAGTACGAATTGTGGACTGGAGAAGTTCAATTGGGAAATTACGTTCTTCAATTAGATATTAAACACTAATTGCTATTAGTAGGTAGGGCTAAAGCCCACCATTTAGTACTGGTGGACATTGCCCACTTTACGCCTAATAGCCATTAGCCAAAATAATTAGGTTCGTTACCAGGTTTCCATTTAATATTGCAACCTACACTTGGCTTTTGCTCGCTTAAGAGCGATCGCTCTGCCAAGACATCCTCCACAGCAACACGTAAATCTGCACCTGTTACAGGTTTGCCGTTACTTGGACGACTATCATCTAATTGTCCCCTGTAAGCAAGCTTGCGATCGCTATCAAATAAGAAAAAGTCAGGAGTACAGGCGGCGGTGTATGCTTTTGCTGTTTCTTGGGATTCGTCATAACAAAGGGGAAAGTTAAAATCTAGCTCTATAGCCATTTCCTTTAATGACTCAGGTGAGTCATCTGGATAGTTTTTGGCATCATTAGCACTGATAGCAACAATAGCCAGACCTTTACCTAGGTAATCTTTACCCATTTGTGTCAGTTCTTGTTTTACGTGCTTGACAAACGGGCAATGCTGACAGATAAACATAACTAATAATGCTTTCTTCCCCGTGAAGCTAGAAAGCGAAATTGTTTTCCCAGATCTGACATCCGGTAACTCAAAATCCGGTGCTTGAGTACCTAGCGGTAACATCGTTGAAGCAGTTAAAGCCATAGACCACCGAATTAGTTATTGGTTAACAATTATCATTGTAAGGAAAAATGGTTTTAAAAGGAAACTTTTAGTATAGATAAATCATCATCAAACTTAGTTCTAGCACTGACAGAGTGAATTGCTGCCAACACCTGCTTGAGATAGCAATTATTTGTCTTTGTGTAACGAGTTAATAAATCTATCAAAGCATTAAGTCCCCAAATTTCTCCATCGAGTGTTGGAACTTCATACACCCCATCACTAAATATATATAAAGTACTGTTTTCTTCAATTTCAACAGTGTTATCTTCAAATTCATCATCAGGCAAAAATCCTATTGGACAACTGAGAGAGTCGAGTTTTTGCACTACAATATCTTGTTCGGATGTGTGGGATAACAGTACGGCTGGTGGATGTCCCGCATTAGCATAAACAAGTCGCCGTTGTATACGGTTGTATACTCCATACCAAATTGTAAAGTACTTATCATTGTGGTTTTCCATTTGGAAGGATTGATTGAGCGTACTTAAAACTTGGCTAGGTTGACAAAAATCAGTTTTGGGTAAAGATTGCGATCGCAAAACGTTGAGTACGGATACGGATAGCAAGGCTGAACCGACTCCATGTCCAGATACATCTAGTAGATAAATAGCCAGATGTTCGTCATCTATCCAATAATAGTCGAAACAATCACCGCCTAGCTGTATAGAGGGAAGAAACAGTGCTTCTGTAGAGATAGTATCTGAAAGTGGTGGAGGTAGGAGCGATCGCACATAACCTGCAGCCTCAGATAACTCTGTTTCTAAGATTTGTTTTTGAGTTTGTAAATCTTGATTGAGAATTTGTAAAGCTTGTTTCTGGTTCTGCAAATCTTGATGAAGTTGATGCAATCTTAACCCTGCTCTTACCCGTGCTTTGATTTCATTAACTTCAATAGGTTTAGAAACAAATTCATCTGCTCCCGCATCCAAACCCTGTACTCGGTCTCTTTCCTCACCTGGAGCTGCACCCCTAGCAGTCAGTAAAATAAAAAAAGTTGTTGCTAAGTTTGGATTTGACTTAATTTGACGGCAAACTTCCAGTCCATCTAAACCAGACATCATCCAGTCACAAATAATTAAAGCTGGCTGTAGTTGTTTTGCTAAGATAATTCCTTCTTCACCGTCACTAGCTACAGAAACATCGTATCCTTGCTTCTGAAGTGTGTTTTTCAGTGCCATTCGTACAATGGGATCGTCATCGATAATAAGAATTTTAAACATAAATTTAGAACCTTTATTGAAAAAACTTAACATCTTTAAAGACGACGATTACTCCCTTTCAGCTATAAAATTACCGCTCTTTGTAGTGTGCAATGCCCACCAATAGCGGCGAATGGTGGGCATTGCACACCCTACGTGTTTGGGTAATCTTCTGACGGGAAGGGAGTAGGTAATCTTTTGGCGGGAAGGGAGTAAACTCCAAACTATTATTAAGTTATAAGTTTCTTAATTAAACAAGTGAATTATAAAATTTTTCTAAGAGTCGATACAAATCTGACTGCTTCTTCCGCTATTTTGTCATGGTTTGAGCAAATTAACCAACCACCGCTTCTCGATAAAAAGATTTTGTGGCAATGCCAAACATTGCTTATAGAAGGTTTTACTAATGTAGTAGAACACGCTCATAAAAATCTACCCATAGAAACTCCCATTGAGATAGAAGCTGTACGCTTAGAAAATTCTATAGAAATCTGTATTTGGGCTTATGGAGAAGCTTTTGACCTCAAGCAAAAGTTACAAGAAATAGGTCAATTGGAAGCAAACGAAGAAGAACGCGGGAGAGGCTTGAAAATAATGGCTCTTCTGGCAGACGAGCTGAGGTATGAGCCTACAATAGATAATCGCTACTGCTTGTTTATACGTAAATACTATTAATTTTGGACACGAGATATTTAGTTATTTTTTCTTAAGACTTATTTTATAAACTGTAAATTTACGGTAGTAAAATAAATTTTTTTCCTTACGATCGTTTTCTTAGATTATAAAAATATAACTAAGATTAGTAGTTTAACATATTGGCAATCATCAAGCATATGAAACCCACTGTTAGTGTACTTCCCCTGTCTGGTGTCATAGATGGCGTTAGAGGCGATGAATTGCGTCGTGAAGTCAGAGATATCATGACGAATGGATCTGATATTGTGCTTATCGACCTTCAAGAAGTAAAATTTATCGATAGTTCTGGCTTGGGTGCCTTGGTGTCTGCAATGAAGGTTGTACGAAACTCAGGTGGTAAGCTTTATGTGTGCTCAATGAACGAGCGAGTCAAGATGTTGTTTGAGCTGACTAAGATGGATCGAATTTTTCAAAAGTTTGTCGATCGCGAAGAATTTAATCGCCATATACTGAGCAGTAACCAGTAATCAAGGTCACTGGTCACTGCTCAGGTGGTCACTGAGTAAGGTTTTTCAAAGTCATTCTTGGTTGGCTCTTGTTCAGAATGACTGCCTCATAAGGTACAACTCCAGCTAATTCACTACCAATACAGCGAGCTGCAACCTTAGATAAATCTAAAGTTCTAGGGGGAATATATGGACCTCGATCGTTGACTCTCACAATAACTGTCTTGCCATTTTTCAAATTAGTCACTTGTAAGTATGTGTTAAATGGCAATGATTTGTGAGCAACTGTCAACTCGTTTTGATTGAATGTCTCTCCATTAGCTGTCATGCGACCGTGAAAGTACGGACCATACCAAGATGCTAAGCCTACCATTCTTTTCTTGGAAGAAGTCAAGCCATACATTTCCTTCTGTCCTTCAACTAAGGATAGCTTAGGCACTTGCAACGCTTGACGCAAATTATTGACCCATTCTATCGCCAATAAGTCCCCACTCCGATGAGTTTTTCGCGAGACTTCTTTCCCAATTCCAAACAAAAAGCGATTGCCTGACATTAATGCTGGTATACCATCAACAAGAGCAGGACGTAATCGAGAGGCATCAAAGTTGGATGATTTCACAAGTCTTGCCAAGCGTTGTTGTATTAAACTAGCTTGTTGTTTGTCTGGTAAATTTACTACTACACGGTTGTTTAGCCACACTTCGTAATTGCTTATGCCTCGATTAACAACTACAACAGGCGAAGAAGTAGAATCAAAACCTGGTTCGATAGGATTGGGAAAGCGAAAGAAGTTTTGGAGCGATCGCAGTATTTGATTTGGTAGAAAATCTCGAGCGTCGGTCTCTGTGTCTATCAGATTTGGAACGGGTAGAAGACTTGCAACTTTAACAGCAGACCGCCTGGTTAAATTATCTTGTTGAAGACCGCAAAACCGATATGAGCTATTTTTCTCTTTCTTTAAGAGCTGAGTTGGTGGTTTATTGACATTTGGTTGTGATTCCTTATCGCCCCAATCTATTTTTAAAAACCTTGGTGACAGCATTGTTGTACTTACAACACTTATTTGCTGCTTATCGGGGATTAAAAATGGGAGAGGTTTGTTAACCAGTTTCCCTAAGTTGGATGACACTTTTGCCGGAAGAACATTTGTAGTCAAACTTGGTGGCAAGTTTTGGTTCAACGACAAAAAGGAACCAATCCAGGATGTAACCCAAAGTAGTCCAATCAATATCATGTTTCAGTAAGTTTTCAGGTAATGACACCTTTTGATGGTGCTAACCTTGTTCTTTGATAATGACAACCTCTCAATCACTAAACAGGTACTGTCTATTCTTACAAAATGTAAGAATTTACGCACAATTACGATTGAGATACTGAGCGATCCCAGCACGTATCATATTATCCTGTTGTTGCTAAACAAGCAAATAAAAGTTTTAGATATTTTTTGATTATTCCTCTAGTTTCAATTTAATTTTTTTATAACTGATTGCCCTCAAGCCCAGCAAAATGTGTATAATTTGCCTGTTTGACACCGTTTTTTGGAATTATGAATTTTGGAAAAAGTATTAACCTAAGATAGATTTACAACGGCTTTGGTATTAGGGATTGGGGATTGGGGATTGGGGACTGACGACTGGGAAAGAGGCATTTTCTTGTTTGGTTGTGCGATAAATTGGGGATTGGGGATTGGGGACTGGGGACTGGGAAAGAGACATTTTCTAGTTTGGTTGTGTGATGAATTGGGGATTGGGGACTGGGGACTGGGAAAGAGACATTTTCTAGTTTAGTTGTGTGATGAATTGGGGATTGGGGATTGGGGACTGGGGACTGGGAAAGAGACATTTTCTAGTTTGGTTGTGTGATGAATTAGGGATTGGGGATTGGGGACTGGGGACTGGGAAAGAGATATTTTCTAGTTTGGTTGTGTGATGAATTGGGGATTGGGGATTGGGGACTGGGGACTGGGAAAGAGACATTTTCTTGTTTAATTGTGTAATGAATTGGGGATTGGGGGACTGTCTTGAAATTGGGGGGGCTGTCTTAAAATTGGGAAGTGATGTTTGAGTTTTCTCAAACCATTCCAGGCTGAGTCTTCCGGTCGAGAATCTTGATTGCCTAATCGCCAGTCCCCAATCCCTAATCGCCAGTCCCCATTGCCCCTCAACAAGGAGGGGGCCCCGAGTTCCCCAATCGCCAGTCCCCAGTCCCTAATCCTCAAGAGATTGAAAAAAACAATGCTAAATGTAACGGATTGCAAAGTATAATGAAAACGAGAAAACAATTAAGAATTATTCAATATCACAAAGGTTAAATGCGAGTAGCGATCGCCGGAGCGGGTTTAGCAGGGTTATCCTGTGCCAAATATCTCACCGATGCAGGTTACACTCCAATCGTCCTAGAAAGCCGGGACGTATTGGGGGGACTGGTAGCAGCTTGGAAAGACAAAGACGGCGACTGGTATGAAACCGGGCTGCATATCTTCTTTGGAGCATATCCAAATATGCTCCAGTTACTGAAAGAGTTGGGTATTGACGATCGACTGCAGTGGAAAGAACACTCGATGATTTTCAATCAGCCGAACAATCCTGGCACTTACAGTCGCTTTGATTTTCCTGATATACCAGCGCCTTGGAACGGCATAATCGCTATTCTACGGAATAACGATATGCTCACCTGGCCGGAAAAAATTCGCTTTGGCATCGGTTTGATACCGGCGATGGTTCAGGGGCAAAAGTATGTAGAGGCAATGGATAAATACTCTTGGAGAGAGTGGATGAAAAAGCAAAATATTCCTCCGAGGGTAGAAAAAGAAGTTTTTATCGCCATGTCTAAGGCGCTGAATTTTATCAATCCAGAAGAAATTTCAGCAACGATTCTTTTGACGGCTCTCAATCGATTTCTTCAAGAAAAGAATGGCTCGAAAATGGCTTTTCTGGATGGTTCGCCCACAGAAAGGATGTGCGAGCCGATGGTGGACTACATCACCTCACGAGGCGGAGAAGTTCGCTTGAATGCGCCATTAAAAGAAATTTTGCTGAACGAAGATGGCACTGTCAAAGGATATGTCATACGCGGGTTGAATGGGGCAAGTGATGAGGTTGTGACAGCTGATATGTACGTCTCGGCAATGCCCGTGGACGTGATGAAGGTGATGATGCCAGAACCTTGGAAGCAAATAGAATTTTTCCAAAAGCTAGAAGGTTTGGAAGGCGTCCCAGTGATAAACTTACAGCTATGGTTTGACCGTAAACTAACAGATATCGACCACCTGCTGTTTTCGCGATCGCCCTTGCTAAGCGTTTATGCTGACATGAGCAACACTTGTCGCGGTTATGAAAGCTCCGATAAGTCAATGCTGGAGTTAGTTCTAGCACCAGCAGCCGATTGGATTGCTAAATCTGATGAAGAAATACTACAGGCAACCCTTGCCGAATTAGAAAAGCTATTTCCCGACCACTTCATTGGAGACAATCCTACAAAGTTGCTAAAATACCATGTCGTAAAAACGCCGCGATCGGTTTACAAAGCAACGCCCGGTCGTCAGCAGCACCGTCCAGAACAAGTGACTCCAGTTTCCAACTTCTATCTAGCAGGTAGTTACACGATGCAACGTTACTTGGGAAGTATGGAAGGTGCCGTACTTTCTGGTAAGCTGACAGCGCAGGCG
>NZ_BAACAP010000158.1:0-40850 GCF_045865695.1 Scytonema hankhaensis NUACC26 | reverse complement strand
CAAAGCGATGTTGCGCCACAGCCGTCGCACGGTTATGATTTGGGGATGAGGTTGTTCGCGCAACGACGACAACAATGAGGACGAAGGTCCAGATCATCCACAGCGCACCAGTCCACGGATTGAGTCGCAAGGTGATGATGAGCGTGAGTACTAGCCCGGTCACGACGAGCAGGGCGGGCACCAACGTGACCGCCGTACCACCGAGCTGCCGACGGAATACACGTGGCGGCGTGACCTCTCGTAAGATGTAGAGGATGCAGAGACCCACGAACAGGAAGCCCAAGCGTGCCGGATAGGTGCTAGGCATGGTATAACCTGCGTATTTTGTATGGTTCTCTTTCACGAAAAAGCAGAGTCGAACCACGTCGAGCACGACACCTGTGAGTGCCACGACGATCATCGACCAAGCGAAAAAGCGTCCGGAGCGCAGGTGCAATTTGCTGCCCTTTCGCGCTGTGAAGGACACAATAGCAGAGAGCGGTGCGATCGCCCCTGCGATGATGTGGAGTAAAAGCATCGTCAAGAAGAGATAGTTTGCAAGGGAGCTTCCGTAACTGACTGGCTTGTGAAGCAAGAACGTTGATTCCACTATTACTCCTCTTTTGACTGCACGCGGTTACAAGTGAAGCATGATTCAGTAATTTTACTAGTATAACTTATTTTTAGACGGATTTAGCCATCATTGATGGGGTGAAATAAGCATCCGTACAGACATTTACACCAATTTCCCAATTCCCTACTGCTTAAACTCAACCGCTACGTTGATATCTCGTTGAGCGCCTGTTTTCACCCGACGGCGGTACAACCACATCACAACGCCTGTCACCATCAGCACAGTCGGAGCTAACCCCACAAACACATACAAAATTTGCGTGGGTAATCCACCAAAGGTGCCAAAATGCACAGAGCCAAACTGGTTCAAAATGGCTTCGGCACGAGAAGGGTTAACGCCATCATTAAGCTGAATCACCTTACCCGTGAATTGGTCGAGATACACTCGCGTTGACCCATATTTACCCGTTTCTTGAGCTTGCTTTTTGCCCACCCGGAATGGTTCTTCCGGTTTCTTGGCAAAAGAGACATAGGTGGTTGTGGCATTTGGGACGGCGGCATCGGCTCGTTGTAGTAGGTCTGCGATCGCTAACGGTTGCTGACCCGGAATCGTTATAGAAACCGGATCTGCGGGTTTTGGTGTCAGGGTTGCGGCATAAATGGTATCGGTGACTTTTGCTTGAGGAATATTCCAGGCGAAACCTGTAAAGCCAATGAGGACAAGAAAGACGGCGGTAATAATTCCAGTAACTTTGTGAATATCAAAATTCGTGCGTTTGATATGAGCTTTCCGCCATTTGATTTTGAATCCAGCAATCAATTTGCGCCAACCAGGCCATAGGATAATACCCGTGATGCTAAGACTCAGAGTTAAAAAGGCAACAATGCCCATAATCAACTGACCTGTATCCCCTGCTAAAAGTTTGTAGTGCAGGCTATAAATGCTGCCAATCCAACTGGTTTCCCACTGGCGATCGCCCATCACCTGTCCCGTGTACGGGTTCACAAACACATGCCAATAGCGCTCCGCCGCATCTGTCAACCATACCTGATAAGGTTCATCGGCGTGTTCTGGCAAGGTGATGCCACCGAGAGTCAAGCCTTTGTCAGCGTAGGCGGTTTTTACAGTGTCTGCGATCGCGGGAATTGAAACTCGCTTGATGGCTGGGATGATGCGACCAAACCGTTGTATCAGCACAATGCGATCGATTTCGTGCCAGAAAACCAGCACACTGCCCGTCAGTCCAGCGATGCAGAGTAGAGTGCCACCAATTAAGCCGAGCCAGCGATGCAGGTGAAATGCCGTATTGCGAATTTTTATAGCATTCATGGTAGATCTTTGTCAACAATTGAGTTCTGTACACTCTTGACAGAGCGGCAAAACAGACTAAGATATTTTAAAGCTAAATGAGAATTTATTTTATCAGAACTTACTTATTGACACAAATGTGGCGGTATGAGAGTATAGCTTTGCATAATCTCGTATACGCTTGACCTTTAGTAATTATTATAGCCTCAGCTTTTACTAAACTTACTTAGTAGGTAGAGAAGCAATCTGTTGAGCCAACCAAGCTGCAACACGTGTGTTTGCTTCTTTCCTAATGCGCTCTAGAGCTTGGTCTAATAGAGAAATAGGTAAACCTTGGAGTCCTATAGATTTAGTACATTCAGTATATTTACCGTTTTCTTGTAACTGAAATGCAAACACTCGCACTCCCCGGACATCCATAACCCAATACTCAGAAATCCCTAAATCTGCATAAATTTTCTTCTTCTCATCAAGATCTGTTGCCAAGGTTGTGTCAGAGATTTCACCAACTAAATTAGGTGTTTGCCATTGATACAGATCGATACGACGTGGCTCTCCTGACTGCCAACGGGGGTAGTTTTCTCCCAAGTAAAGCACTAAATCGGGCGCAGCAGCCTTTAAAGGAGACTTTTCTAACAGACAACGCCCTAAAGAACTCAGGACAAGATCCGGTCTTTGAGTAGACCAAATAAAAAACAGCATTGTGAAAAGGTCACTAATACTGGCATGATTAATGCCTTCTGCTCCCATATCAACCCAAAGCCAACCTTCGTCAAAAAATATTCTTAGTCTCTCAAGTGTTGGAGCGTCGCGCAATACTACGTAATCTTGCCAAGTAGCAGTTTGCCACTGACACAAATTAACCAACGAAAATGCCGGGATGCTTTTGGCGGCAGACATAGCACAACACGAACAGAAAGCTTAAAATTCCATTATAGTTAAGTTAACCTAGTTTGAAAAAGGGAGTAGGGGTTATCGCTTTTTCAAAAAATAAATTTACTAAAGAAAATTTGGCAATGTAATATCATAGATGGCAGCACAGTCAACTTGCTAGACGATGCTTTGCTGCCTAAACCCTGATTGCCCGAATCCTCTCAATCCTGATGGGATAAATTATTGCCAGAGTTGCGGCACGCCACTGGTATCACTTCTTCGAGGTCATTATCGCGTTACCAATGTCCTTTCTAATGAAGGCGGATTTGGTAAAACTTATTTAGCGGAAGATGTGGACAAACTCAACGAACGGTGTGTTGTTAAGCAATTGGCACCAAAAGTACAAGGGACATGGGCTATTAAGAAGGCGATAGAATCATTTCAACAAGAGGCACAGCGCTTGCAAGAACTGGGTAAACATCAGCAAATTCCTACCTTACTAGCTTACTTTGAGGAGGCGCACTATTTATACCTGGTTCAAGAATTTATTGATGGACAAAATTTGTTGAAAGAATTGCAACAAAGAGGGGCTTATGGTGAAATCGCTATTCGCAAACTCTTGCTCAATTTGCTGCCCGTTCTTCAGTTTATTCACGAACATGGGGTGATTCATCGGGATATTAAACCACAAAATATTATGCGGCGATCGCCCTTTTCTCAAACGAATCTCCAGAAAAGAAAAAATTTGTCATCCCTCTTAGGATCGATAGAAGGAGATCTCGTACTGATTGATTTTGGTGCGTCAAAACAACTTAGCGAAACTGTAAAAACAAAACCGGGAACGACAATTGGTACTCGTGGTTACAGTTCTCTAGAACAAATGCAAGATGGAGAAGCCCATCCTGCTAGCGATTTATTTAGTTTAGGTGCTACCTGTTTTCACTTAATGACTGGAATTTCACCAGCTATCTTGTGGACAGAGAATGGTTATAGTTGGATGACTTCTTGGCGACAGTATTTGAAAAGCCCAATTAGTAACGGTTTGGGTAAGGTAATCGACAAACTTTTGAAGAAAGAAATCAGAGAACGGTATCAATCAGTAAACGAAGTTTTACAAGATTTATCGTCTCATTTATCAGTTCGGTCTTCCTCCCCACAACTATCTCTACTGCAAAAAAGTCTTTTACTAGGGACAAGCATTCTATTTTTAGGGTTTGGAGGAATGTGGTACATGAAAGATTCTTCACTTCTTAACCCCGTAGCAGAAAGTCAGTCCGCCCCACTCAAAACCCTGAACGGGCATTCTAACCTAGTCACGGCTGTTGCTGTTAGCGATAAATCCCAGAATACCATGCTAGCCAGTAGCAGTTTTGATACAACAGTCAAACTATGGAATTTAACCACTCAAACAGAAATCGCCACATTAGAAGGTTATGCTGGCTCAGTTCATTCGGTTGCCATCAGTCCTGACGGTCAAATTGTAGCAAGTGGTAATGGCGACAATACCATCAAGCTATGGAACCCATTAACTAAAAAACAAATCCGTACCCTTTACGGTCATTCCAGTTCTGTTGAAGTAGTCACCATTAGCCCAGACAGTCAAATCCTTGCCAGTGGAAGTTTTGATGGCACTATAAAACTATGGGAACTAGCCACAGGAAAGGAAATTGCAACGCTCAAAGAACATATCAGCCCCGTCAAATCCCTTGCTTTCACCTTTGACGGGCAAACTCTTGCCAGTGGCAGTGAAGATTGTACTGTCAAACTATGGGATATCAAAAACCAACAAGTCATTAGAACTCTCAAAGGGCATTCCGAACCCGTTCGATCTGTTGTTATAAGTCCAATCTCCCCCAATCGCGAATTTGGAGGACTTCTTGCTAGCAGCAGTGCTGATGACACTATTAAGCTGTGGAACTTAAGTACTGGAGAAGAAATTTATACCTTTAAAGGTCATAAATATTCAGTCAATTCTGTAGCTTTTAGTTCCGATGGCAGAACTTTAGCAAGCGGTAGCAGCGACAACACTATCAAACTATGGGATATAAAAACTAAAAGAGAAATTCGCACATTTAAAAATCCTTCTAAAGAAGTAACTTCTGTTGTTTTCAGCCCAAATAACAAAACTTTAATTAATGGTAGTGCTGATGGCAGTATTAATATTTGGGATGTAAAACTGTAACCGCAGATAGGCGCAGACCCACGCGGATGTTCCTGTATTTTATCTGCGTTTATCTGCGTGCATCTGCGGTTAATAAAATTAATCTTTTTCCACAGGACGAGCAAAACTTTGGTCTTTATAAGCTTCAACTAATTCTGGCTTCAAACGAACTGCTTGATTAAAATCCTCAATTGCTCCCTTGTCATCCTTACGGGCGTGACGCACAAAAGCACGGCTGATATAAAGTAGAGCATTTTTAGGATGCAGTCGGATTGCTTGGTTATAATCAGCAAGCGCTCCTTCATAATCTTTCTGAGCATAACGGGCAAAACCTCGGTTATTATAAGCTAGAGCAAAATCCGGCTTATAATGAATTGCTTCTGTAAAATCAGCGATCGCACGCTCGTAATCTTTCGGTTTTTCCACTGTTCCTTTTGGATTAATATATAACCCTGATGGCACAGATGCGGTCGCACCATCTTTATCCAAAGCAACTCTTGCCAATCCCCGGTTATTATAAGCTAAGGCAAAATTTGGCTTGAGACGAAGTGCTTCATCATAGTCTAAGATAGCTCCTTTGTAGTCTTTCTGCTCCTGTCGGGCATTACCTCGCAACGTATAATACAGATACCCTACCTGTGGAAACAGAGCGATCGCCTTATTATAATCCTCCATACCTCCTTGAAAATCTTTCAAAATAAACCGAGCATCTCCTCGGTAGCTGTATAACCAAGCATTATCAGGTTGTAGGCTCAAAGCTTGGTGAAAATCCTCAAACATTCCTTGCTGATTTCCCACTCTAGCACGGACAATTCCCCGTCCAATATAAGCAGGAGCATAGTTTGGTTGTAAGCGTATTGCTTCTGTATAATTTTGACTAGCTCCCTCAAAATCTTTCTGTGCTGTTCTAACATCACCCAGCTTTTTGTAATAGATATAAGCTGATTCTGGAGCAAAGCCAATGGCTGTTGTGTAATCTTCAATAGCTCCCTTAAAATCTTGGAGATAATAACGAGCAAGACCTCGTTTACTATAGATAGAAGCAGAGTCAGGTTCGAGGTTCAAAGCTTTGTTAAAATCTTCTATAAACGCTAACTGATTGCCCATTTGAGCATAAATCGCGCCTCTATCTACATAAGCATAAGCATTATCCGGTTGAATACTTATCGCTTTATTTAAATCTGCAAGCGCTCCTTGATAATTTCCTTCTTGAGACATAGCAATACCTTGCTGTCTGTACGCAAAAGGGTTATCAGGTTGAAGGTTCAAAGCCGTGTTGAAATCCTTAATTGCTTCTTGAGTATCCCCCATATTTCTATGGATTTCGCCTCGAAGAATATACTGTAAAGGTTGGGGATTAATTTTGATAGCTCGATTGCAAGCTTTAATGGCTTGTGTGTAATTTCCCAATTCAGCTAAAACATTACACAACCCTCTGTAAGCCATAAACTCATCTGGCTTGAGTTCAACCACTTTTTCTAAAGCTTGACGTGCTTCTTCGTATCGATTTAAAGTAAAAAGGGTATCTCCGAGTTCGCGCCATGCTGGATCGTAGGTAGGATTGTATGAAGTAGCTCGATTGAAAGATATTAATGCTTCCTTATATTTCTGTTGCAAGCGTTGCGCCCTTCCCTTTGCATACCAAGCTTGATGAAAGTCTGACTTGATACGTATTGCTTTATCAAAAGCGTCTACAGCTTTTTCGTATTTTTGCGATCGCAGGAGTTTGTTACCATAGCTGAGCCACTCAAATTCATCTGCTACGCTTGCTGGTAGTTCTAGATTAAAAGAAGAATTAATAATTTCATCTAATTGTGGAGCACTCAATCTCGGCGGTCGGGAAGTTTGTATTTTAAAGTTAATTTGTTTTTTGTCCTGTTGTACCAATGCTAGAAACGTGCGTATGGGTACGCCCAAACTATATCCCAATTGAATTTCCCGTTCTTGACCTGTTTTCTGTTTAATGACAGTTGGTTCTCCTTCTGCTGCTGTATGAATGCCAATGACTCGACCCAAGCTGTCCAATACGGGACTACCACTCATGCCTTTGACAGTGGAGTTGGTATAAACTAAATCATATCCAAAAGAAAAAGAACGAGCATCTTTAACGCGATCGATTCCTCCTCCGTACAACAATCCCACATTAAACTGACGTTTTGGTTGTTCCCCACTCTGTGATGATACAGGTGTCCCTGAGACAAAAACCACTCTATCTTCATTGCCCAAGTCATAATTACCTAGGACACCTACTTGATAAGTATTATTACTAATAAACTGCAATAAAGCTATATCTGTCCCTTCCCAAGTTTTAACTGCGCCAGCATCTACAGGGTATTGCTTGCCATCGTAAGTGACAACTTTTAATTCATTTCTACTACGAACTACGTGACCTGCTGTGAGGACGTAGTATCTGTTACCTTCTTTTGCAACAATAACTCCCGCTCCGTGACTATTTTCCCAAGCGATTTGCACTGTAATTTCTTTAGCAATATTGTCAACTAAACTTGTAGCAGGAGGTATGGGTTTGGTTGTTGCTCTCGCATTTGTTGTTTGATTTTGTAATACCTCTGGTGGAATTACAGGTGGTTCTACCCGAGCTAGGGTTTCAATCGGTACTCCCCAACTCGATTTTCTCATGCGATCGCGTAAAGCATCATTAGGTTGAGAGCCATCTTCATATACGTAAGGATCGCCCCATAGGGGTTGAGCGTGGATACCGTTAATACCAATAACTCTACCCGCACTATTAAGTATTGGTCCTCCACTCATACCCTTGTCAATTTCATTGGTATACCCAACTCGGTAACCTCCTTTCAAAGGACGCCCTAGAAGCAGAGAGACTCGTCCGGTTCTAAACACCAACTGTTGTAATGCAGACGAATTATTTTCAACAGGAAAACCAGCAGAAAAGACTTCATCTCCTTCTTTCAAAGTTAATGAATTACCTATAGGAGCTACAGTATATTGTTTGTTCGCACGAAACTGTAATAAAACTAAATCCTGATGATTGTAATCCACTCCTTTCGCCAACTCAGCAGGATAGCTTTGACCATCTGGTGTATAAATGATATGGGATTTCCCCATGTCTACAACGTGCTGACTTGTTAAAACTGTGTACAGATCCCCTTCTTTTTGAAGAAGAATTCCAGATCCCCCTCTTTCTCCAGAGGCAATACCTACAGTGATAGAGCGAGCCAGCTTTTGCAGTTGCTCTGAGGACAACCTAGAAGATTGTTGCACGGCAAAAACAGTGGGAACGGCAATACTTAGGTAGCCACCTTGTACTGACAGCATCAAAGATGTACTTATCCAAATGCTAAAAGTCAGAAAACGATGATTTATCTGCTTGCGCCCCATAATTTTAAGCCTCGTTTCTCATAAAAATTCAGGGAAATAGGGTTTCTTGACGCGATTTCCCTATTTCCTTCTTAGTAACTACGTAAATTTAATAATATTAAGAGACTAAGATAATTTACTCAACATCAGCCGGTTTTTCCCGCAAGATTTGGTTAACATCAACGTATACATAGGGAGACGCTCCTTCTGATTGCACGATTGGACCGCTAGCCGTGTATCCCATTTGTCTGAGATTTTCGATAACACGACTAGGATTGTCCTCTGGTCTTAAGGTAAGAAGTAAGTGGCTACAAGTATCGCCATATCGGCTAGCAGCACACAAAACTTGTTGACCATTCATAAATCCAATGGTGAGATAATTCAGTACACCATCTCGCGAGGCATTTTGAAATCGGGCGGAAACCAATTCACAACGGGCTTTAGCAGAATATTTCTGATTCCAAGTTCTCTCCCAAATAAAAAGTGCAATTTTCTTCCCTGTTATAGTTCTGGCATAAGTGGTGGGGACACCATTCTTATTGGGCGCACAAAAGTATGTTGTTGTTTGAGCATGGATAGGTCGAGCCATTGTTGCAATGCTACTGAGTGCTATAGCGCTAGCAGCTAGCATATTGGGAAACATTTTAGCTTTCATCTAAAATCTCCTGGGAGTGTGGAAACCGCGCCTATTTATAGCGCGGAGGAAACACGACAAAGACCCGATTTATCGGGCGTGGTAATTCGCCATGAGCCGTAAGATTTAAATTTGCCATCTGTAGGATTTGCGTTTTGAGTTAATCGCTTACCAGTGGTTAAGCTGTGTAAACTAATTGTCTTTCTGCTTGGATCTTTTTTGGTTGGCGATTCTTGCCATCCTCCAACATAGCAAAAACCATATTTAGGGTGTTTAACTATCGCACCACGTTTAAAGCCTGCGCTGATTGTCCCGCCATAGCGAGGGCGAACGCCTCCCGTTTGATGCTGTAACCTGTGCAGTTGACGGCGGTGAAACTCTAAGGGAACAATTTCAACCAACCGGGTGTTATCGGGAACTGTGTGACCGCCAATGTACCAATTAGCCAAGACCCACGAGTCAACACAATGAGCATCAAACTTATTAGATAACTTGTTTTTGGATTTTTTCAATCCCAACGCTTGACGCTCATTGTAGGTATCGTTCCCCGAACGAGTTTCTAGGTTGGTAATCTGTTGTAATTCTGAATATAACCACTGCTTACCAACTTCTAAGGACGAAAACATTAAATTCCACTTACGCCTGTTCTTCCACGTTTTGGCTTTAATATCCTCAACAATAAAAACTGTAATAGGGAACATAGAGGCTAACCATTTACAAAGCCGAAGTTTCCATTGCCAACGAGCTTTTGTAGATGGCGGCAATTTCTGTTTGTTTACTAACCGATTTTTGCGATTTTGACGACATGGAGTGTTACGAAATCGTCTAGCACGTCGCATATTCCGCCGTGTCTCTACATGGTCTTTGACCCAATCTACTGCATGAGTTTGTACATTTAGGTAGGTGTGTGACTTGGATTTAACCGTAAACCCCTCACGCTTACTGCCTGGGTCAACACCAACTGCGATTGGTTGATAGTTTCGATCTGAAGGTTCTACGTTAAGTCGAACACAAAACACGCCTTTTTTAAAGAACGGTGTTGCTTTGCCTGAATTGATCCAACGTTTCGCCCTCGAAGGCGTTGTTGGCATTAGAGGTCGATTATTGCTGTCTACAACTGGAACAAACATTTACGATAAGTCCTATTGCTAGGTGTATATATCCCTTCGCCACTGACTATCACAGAGGTTACAGACTAGGGAGGCATCCAGTAACGTGTTGTGGGCTACCACACCCAGATAGTTCAGTATTAACGGCTAGACACTGGTTTAGTCGAGTATTCAGAGATTGGTGAGTTCTCCTCTTACAAGCCCCTGAATAGAATTCAGGGGTCAGTGACAGTGATACTATGCTTCCTAAATTTTCAGAAACGATTTTAACTACGTTATGTACACAGATAAATCCTAAGTTCAAATGGGAATCAAAAAACTAGCTTGTATTATACTGTACTCCCATTCTAATACTTCATTTAACAAAAAAAAGTTGTAATTTTTAATACTAAAAATTCAAGAAGAAACAAGACAAAGCATTTAAATACAGAATGCAAATTATACCAATCACTTATCGGAAAATAAAGGATTGCAAAATTCGTTTTACAAGATTCGGTGACAACTTCTGCGGATACCGTTGGCTCTTGATGGGTTAGACTCGCCACCTCATTCCCAGGCTCTGCCTCGCGTGATAAGTTGAGTACGGGAGGCAGAGAGAGCCTGCTGTGCTGCATTCACAAGCCTTGGCACCGGAGCGAGAGAAATGAGGGATGTCGTCTCCATTGACCAGCTGTATCTGCAGAAGTTGTCACCGAATCTGAGTCAGATTCCAGAAGTCGTAATTCTGAATGTAGAAATTTCTTTTGTGACAGATGCAACTTCAAGTGGAGATAGCTTTCCGGCTAGAGATTGATTTACGGTTAAAAAAAACTTAATAAGCTATACGTATTGCATCCAACAATTAAATTGAGGAATTAAACGTGAAACGCAAGCTATCTCAAGTGTTAGGACTGAGTGCTCTCGCTATCAGTTTAGCTACCTTACCTACAGTTTTGCCAGCTTCTGCTCAAACAAGCACAACTCCAGATGGAACTGCGACACAAACCTCTACAGACCGTCCTATAACTGATGGAAACTACCAAGATGGCGATTGGGGCTTGTTGGGCTTACTTGGTTTGTTTGGTCTTTTCGGTCGTCGCAACCGCAAAAGTGAAGAAGACGTTGTCGGCTACACTAATCGCGATGTCGTTACCACCTCAAGCGATCGCACCAGATACTAGATATCAGTCAACCCACGTAAAATTATAGTACGGGGGCAGAATGACTTTTTTAGTTAGTCAGTGCGCCCCTTACTAAAATAACTGTAATATTTACACCGGAAGCGATTGCTTCTGGGATATTACCATTAATCGCATGCTGTAGCATCCCTTCACGAGAAGCACCTAGAACAACAACATCATAACGTTCCTTTTTTACTAAGTTAATCACTCCATCAGAGACAGACTCAGCTTTCACTGGGGTAGCAACTACCGTACTTGCTAGTTTGCGCCGACGGATTAGTTGGCGGATGGCTTCTTCCAAAACTGTCATATCGGGTGCTTTTTCCGATGGCTTAAATACCCGTGTCAAACGAATTTTTGGGTTATGCCCCAATGTGACTAAAGCAGGTAGCAGTTTAATCGCTACCCACGCATTAGGACCGCCAGCCATTGGTACTAACCAGCGATTAAAGGGAGTTGGGAGTTGGGAGTTACGAGTGGGGGAAGATGGTTGATGACCGTTAGCAACAGATTCTTGAGGTGTTCCTAGCTTTACCACCATAACTTCGCAAGTTGCTTGACGAACTATAGTGTCTACAACATTACCAAAAACGCGATTTGGGGTGGAAGTGTTACCTTTCCACCCCATAAGGATTAGGTCGATATGTCTTTCTTTAATTGTCTCTAAGATTGCATGGGCTATATCGTGAGCAACCCGGATTTGCGTATGTATGGGAATTTTACGTTTTTTCCCCATAGCTTCTGCTAATCGCAAAAGACGCCGACTTTTTGTTGTTTTTACAGGTGTTTCGGCAGTAGAACTGTGACGGGAAACCAGCATGACTTGTACGCATTCTATTTCATAATGGCGATCGCTGGCTATAGCGGCGGCCATTTCCAAAAGCATTCCGGCGGTTTCTGGATTGGCAATTGGGACTAATAATCTACCTCTACCAGTACTGGGCGATCGTGTTTGATACACAATATAAGAAGGTTCCAATCGCGATCCTGACAGCTTATTTTCGACGTTGAGATGGCTTGCTTCCGCCCGAATAATGTCAGCACGAGTAATAATACCAATGAGTCTCCGCCCTTCCACAACTGGTAAACGACTGATTTGGTAGCGGTCTAGTAAGTACAGTACATTACTAAGATTATGAATGGGAGTTACTGTCAAAGGATCGCTAGTCATAATCCCTTTGAGAAGTGAATCCTTCGGCTTATCTCGCATTTTTGCCAAATCGCTTTGAGTAATAATACCTACTAACCTACTATCTTCCACCACTGGAAAACCTCTATGGTGGGAACGAGAGAAAATTTCCGTCACCTCCTCTAGACTCATTTCTGCCTCAAGAGTTTCTACCCGTTGTTGCATCACGTCTTTTGCTGTCAGTTTTGCTAAAACTTCTTCAACAGGGGCTTGTTTTTGAATGTTGATACCATTGAGCTGTAAAAGTCTGTCATATAAAGATCCCGGCAAGATTTTTTCAGCCACTAGGTAGGAAGTCACCGAACCAATCATTAACGGCAAAACTAGATTAAAATCTGTCGTCATCTCAAACACGATCACAATTGCTGTGATTGGGACTTTAGAGACAGCACTAAAAAATGCTCCCATTCCTGCTAGTGCGTAAGTAGTTGCGTCACCTCTTGCCAAAAGGTATGCCTGACAAACACCAATGATATAGCCCAAACAAGAACCTAAAATAAGACTTGGGGCAAACAGTCCTCCTGGCGCACCCGAACCAAATGCAACTAAAGTTAAGAGGAATTGGGCTACAAAAGCTAGCACTACCATTAGAGGCTCTACCTCACCTGTAATGACAAACTCCCGCAATCCAGTATTGTTCCGGAAAGGAACGGGTAGCATTGCAACTACTAAACCCGATATCAAACCAGCTAAGGCGACTTTCAAAGGTAAACTAATACGCAGTTTACGGTAAACTTCAAGACTGGCAATTAGTCCCCGATTAAATAAACCAGCAAACAATCCCGCAAAAATGCCTAGAACCAAGTAAAAAGGTATTTCTGGTAGAGAGAAACTTGTAGAAGATTTTGCTAACTCTAGATTGAGTTCCAAACTTCGACCACCCAATAACCGCGAGACAACTCCACCAATAAACGAGGCAATAATAGCTGTTCCTAAAGTCAGCCCCGATAAATCCTGGAGTAATTCCTCTACGATAAATAACACACCTGCAATGGGAGCATTAAAAGCTGCTGCTAACCCAGCACCAGCACCAGCTGCTATCATTTGTCGTCGATGATCGGGAGAAGTCGGAACCCAGCGACTCATTCCAGCAGCCAAAGCTGCGCCAACATGAACCGTAGGACCTTGGCGTCCCAAAGTTAAACCCGACCCCAAAGCAATGGTTGCACTGAGAAGTTTCACTGCAGCAACACGCCACGATAATCTTATTGGTACATTGGCAAGAGACGCTTTGACTTGAGGAATACCACCTCCTGATGCTTCAGGTGCAAATCTTTCTACCAGTAATCCAGCAAGATACCCAAAAGTCAGACCAATGGTAGGTAAGACCAACCAAGCAGGAAAAATATGGGAACTGTGGACTCGCCAAGTACCCAACCATCCCGATCCCACTTTGAAAAATACTGCGGATAAAGCTGCAACCAAACCAATAACTGACGCTTCTGCAATTGCTAAACCTCTTCTTGGCTGCCAAATAGCACGGAAGGATTTAGTAAGTAAAGGCGGCGACATAAAAATTTACAATTAAAGCAGGATTAGGAATATACCTATTTTCTACTAACAAACTTATTTCCACAAATAAATCTTATTGGGCATTGGGCATTGCGGCTATACAAACCATAAATATTTTCAAATAAAAATAAATCTCTTGTGGTGCGGGCTTCTAGCCCGCAACTGATATGGAACAGGCGAGGACGCCCGTTCCACAAGATATGCATACTAGGCACCGATCGCTGGTTACTCACTGGGAAAATGCCGTTTCAAATCCATGCCATCGTAAAGAATGCGTATAATTTCAAGGTGTGTCTCGCGTACTAGATATACAATTACATGACGCCCTGTATAGTATGCTAAACAGTTTTCGGGGAGACCTTCAAGAAATTTACCAATAGTAGGAAATTCAGAAATTCTTTTAATCGCTGTATCAAGTAATACTTTATACCTTTCCTTTTGCTCTGCACCCCATCTTCGCTGTGTGTATTTCAGAATTTCCTTTAAATCTTTCCTTGCAAGAGGGGTAATTTTAATGTTGAGGGAGGGCATAAGAATTTACGTCAAAAATACCAGCCTCAAATTCGCTATCAGCTTCCATAACAATTGCATCAAGATCGTAAGGGACAGCATCTCCACTTTCTAGACCTTTCTGCACTTCCGCTTTCAGCCAATCTGTTTCCCCTTGCATTTGTCTATCCATCCGAAGTAAGGCATCTTCAATTACAGATGCAGCTGAAGTGTAACCCATTGCCAGATAACGATTCACAATTGCTTCAGTTTGCGACGTCAAAGGGATTTCCATAGCTTTTGCATCAAGATTTTTCCAAATCATAGCAAAAAACACAGTACTGGTAACTGGTAACTGGTAACTGGTAACTGGTAACTGGTCACCGATCGCTGGTCAATCAACCCGTCCACAACCCTCATTCTTTCGTAGATTGATAAGTTTTGCTTAAGTCGCCGACTCAGTGTGCTGGATACACTATAAAAGCTGGATAAAATACCGGATTTAGCAGCAATTGATAACAATGACCGCTGACTGCTAATTCCAGATATTTGTTATTTGTTATCTTTTCGTCACGAAAGACGCTTTGGAGAAGAGAGTTGAAAAATGTATAATCAATATATGTTTAGTATGTAATAATTAGCAAATATTAAGGTAGATGATTGAGCAAGTTATCAACTGAAGAAATTTATCAGGTACTAGGCAATATTTGCTCTCAATTTAAAAATCTTGAATGTGACAAATGTACCATGAGAAAATATTATGAGCGGAGTGTATGAAATTTTAGGAAAAATTCAAGCAAAACCAGGTATGTATATTGGTCGTCCTTCTGTGAGCGATTTATTTATGTTTTCGGTTGGGTATGAATGTTCGAGGAGTGAATTAGGAATTGAAAATACTGAGGAGGAAGAAGATTTTTATGGAGAGTTTCAGCCTTGGTTACAGAAAAAGCTAGGAATAACAACGGTAAGCTCTTGGTCAAAAATGATTATGCTTTACTATCACGATGAAAGGGCTGGTTTTGAAAAGTTCTTTAATTTGTTGGATGAGTTTAAACAACGAAATCAGGATTTAGATGGAAATGAGGTTATACCGTTTTCAGATGAAGATGCATAGAAAAAACTCCACCATCTGTGGCATCTCTCCTTAGCCCCCTTAATCCCCCCTTATAAAGGGGGGAAACAGGAAATTTATTTTCCTCCCCTTACAAAGGGGAGGTTAGGAGGGGTAAAAATAATGTGTAGCTTCATATTAAATTGGTATTAATAATATATTAGTTAACAAATGACCAATGACCAATTCAATTTTGTTTCCCTATAATAGAAAGTCCATCTACTATTAAAGATGGAGTGTAACAAGAACCATTCCAGTCGGCATCGCTTCCTAGTTTTACTAATTGTTTGAGAACAGTATAAACATTTCCTGCTACCATCGTATCCTTAATACGTCCGCTCGCTTGACCATCTCGGACAAGGTAGCCCAAATCGACATTAATAGAAAAGTCGCCTGACATCTCAGCATTTCCACCTAACATTTGATCTACGATCAATCCACGATCTAAATGTTGAATCAACTCTTGTAAAGTTTCAGAACCAGGTTGGATGAGAAAATTGAATAAGCCAGGAGTGGGGTAGCTATTTAACCCAGGGCGAACACTATTACCTGTTGATGTAGTTCCTAATTGACGCCCAGTTGTGCGATCGCTGTAAAAATGCTGTAGAATACCATTCTCAATAAAGACTAAAGGCTGAGTCGGAGTGCCTTCATCATCAAACGGACAGCTGTAGGGTCCGGCTTGAGGGTCTTGATAGAGGGTTAAAGTTGGAGAAGTTACTAATGTTCCGATGCGTCCCGACCAAGGGGAAGCTTTTTCCAAGACTCTTTTACCATTTAAAGCTGCTTGTATGGTACTCCAAAGCATATCTGCTGCTTTGGATGTAAAGAGAACTGGAAAACGACCCTTGGGAGATGTGACATTTTCTTTTGCCCAAGCCAACCGCTGTAAAATTTGCTGAGCCACTTTTTCAGGCTGTAGGTAATTGCGTTCCGTTTCCCCATCAGCAACGCTTAAGAAATCGTCGCCACGTACCCATTCTGCTTCAATGTAGCAACTAAGAGTTGTATCGGTGTAGTGACAATCTAAACCTCTAGTGTTGATGAGCCTAATGGTTTCCACATCGCATTCCCAATCGCCAGTACAAATGACATCTGGGTAATCGTCACGAATGAGTGCGATCGCTTCATTACCCCATTCTACCAACTTTGCTACAGAAATACTTTTCCCTAAATCCGGGTAGAAAGGCTTTGAGTTACCATTTAACTCTACTATTTCTTGTGGATTTAATTGACTCAGAGCTAAAGCACGTTCTACCAATGCTTGTGGTTCCACCAGACCGTAAGCGACTGCTAACCCCGGACGCCCATTTTTCCATAACCGCAGTGCTGTACCTTCTGATTGACTGGTTTCTAACTGCTTGAGGCGATTGGCTTCAAAAAACACGGGTCGAGACAGCGAAAGTGACTGATACACCTCGGCTGCTTCTGCTCCTGATTTTACCGAAAGTTCAAGCAATTGCTCTGCTAGTGAATATTGGGGTAATTTTTGAGGCTCCATGTTTTTTGCTTTTGAACTGTTAAAAAGTTAGTGGTTAGTTGTTAATAACTACTAACCACTAACTACTAACCACTAACTACTATCTACTAACCACTAACCACTAACCATTAACCATTAATCAATTTACGGCAGATTGACCTCTTGTAAAAGCCAAAATCCAGCAAAAGATTCTTCTTGCGGATTGGACTGCACTGCTATAAAATGCACTCCGTTAGCTTTCTGCTTTGCGGCTTCAAAATCTTTGGCTTTTGCTAGAGTTTGGTCGTTTCTAAGATTTGCTAAAATCCAACTTTCGGTAGCACCAGTTTCTAAGACTAATCTTGCTCCTTGGCTGTTGTCGAGTCTCAACCATGCCAAATCCAAACCAGACATCCAAGCCGCTAAGGGTAATGCTCTTGGTGAGAAAATTAAAATACCGGGAATGCGAGTTTCAGGGGAAACTTGCACGAGTTCTAGAGGAAATGCTTCGCTAAAACCAATTTCCCACTCGTGCATATCGGCAAAATCAGCAGCTTGTAAGTTGACAAAGTTCCACTGTTGTCCTTCCAAAGCATCTGGTAATCGTTGCGGTAAAGGATTATCCAATCGCACTGAGGGATTAGTCCCTGCTTGATACCCTGGTTCTTGGGGATAAACTTCTTCCATCCTCTGTTGCAGCCATTGATTCAACAGCAAAGTCCGGCGGCTTGGTAGTGAGGGAATTCCAATGTCTTTGCAGGCTTTTGTAATCATATTATTCATCTGGCGACGGAAAAAGCGGATTCTCCTTGGAGAAACACCTGCTTTCTCAATGGCTTCTTCTATAGCTGTCCGTAACCATACTGAATTGACCTCAGTACTAGGGCAATACTTGGTAAAGCGAAAAACAGAATCTACTTTAGTGCGCGTATCTAAAGGGCTTTCGCATATCAGCACTTCCCAAAGTTTCTTTTGATTTTCGTCCAGTATTGGACGTGAGTAAAAATCGAGTTCCCAAATACTGCCCATGTTATGCTATCTAGGTTTAGTTACTTTTTTATATCTTTATGATACGGGGGATTGGGGACTGGGGATTGGCGATTGGGGATTGGGAAAAAAGTCCTCCTTTCTACCTTATCCCTCTTGTCTCCCTTTTCCTCCTAGTCCCCAGTCCCCAGTCCCCAATCACTACCTAATTGGTAAAGTCAGTATAAATTCGGTTCCTTTTCCAAGGTCTGAAACTACTTCAATACTGCCCTTGTGCTTTTCAATAATTGTGTAACAAATACTTAATCCCAAACCAGTCCCTTTTCCTACTGGTTTTGTTGTAAAAAACGGATCGAAAAGTTTATTTTTAATTTCTGAAGGAATTCCATTTCCATTATCTTTAATTGCTATTTTTACTTGCTTGTTATTTAATATTGATGTCTCGATCGCAATTTTTTTGTGTTTACTATGACTCTCATCTAATGCATCTATTGCATTATTTAAAATATTCATAAAAACTTGATTGAGTTGTGCTGGATAGCATTCAATGAAAGGTAAGTTTCCATAATTTTTTATAATTTCAATATTTTGTTTAATTCTATGATTGAGAATTAACAATGTATTGTCTATACCTTCATGAATATTAGCTTCTTTCATCTCAGCTTCGTCTAAGCGAGAGAAGTTTCGCAAAGATAATACTATTTCTCGAATGCGTTGTGCGCCTATTTTCATAGAAGAAAGCGTTTTTAGCAAATCTTCACTGATAAAGTCTAAGTCTATTTCTTCAATCTTTTCTTCAAGAATTTTCGTTTGGTTGGGATATTGCTGCTGATATAAATATATTAAATCGAGTAAGTCACGAAAATAATAACTAGCGCATTCGAGATTACCATAAATAAAGTTAACCGGGTTATTAATCTCATGGGCAACTCCTGCTACCATCTGACCCAAGGATGACATTTTTTCTGTTTGAATGAGTTGACCTTGAGTTGCTTGTAAATCTTGCAGTGCAAGTTTCAGTTCTTGGGTTCGTTCTTCTACTCGTTGTTCTAAAGTTTGGTGAGAAATTTCTAGTTCGTGGGTATAATCTCCCACCCATTGGACTAATTGATTGAGTGAAGTTGCAAGTGTCCCTATTTCGTCAGTACTTGTGATGAGAGATCTGAGGTCAAAATCTTTTTCTTGCGTAATTTTTCTAGCAACATCAGTAACCGCAAGTAGAGGACGGGCAATTCCTCTACTAGTATAGAGTGCCAATGCTGCTGCGATCGCAACTGACAATACCATACTTCCAATAATAATTTGCAATCGTAGTGCTTGAGCATTAGTAAAACTGATATTTGCCTGTTGCTTTTGATTTTTAGCTCGTATTAAAATTCGACTTAACTCTTCTGAAAGCAATTCAAAACTCACATTAATACGAGCCGCTTCTTGCCCTTTCATAATAACCAGTAATTCACTGCGATCGCTTGAAGATTTAGAAAAATCTAATTTAGAAGAATCTATTTTTGCCCAAAAGATTTTGACAAAATTTGTGTATAATTCTGTAGTTAATTGATATTTTCCTAAAAGCTTTTTTAACTCTTCCGGTTCTACTGCTGCCCGATGGGGATTTTGTTTAATAAAAACTTCAAGTTCGGCTAAATCTAACTTGACTCGATCTACATTAGCTAAGAATTTATCTTTTTCAAATTCTAACCAAACAGAATCTTCGATAACTGTTACTAATCGCTGCGGATGTAATTGTGTTGTTATCACCGCATTTTCTAAACTTCTTAACATATCTTCTTGTCGGTCGGCTAGCTCTAGCTGCAATTGAGCTTGTTTTTCGTAATAGTCGGCAATGACTAATCCACTTGTTGTTCCTAAAATTGCAAGACCGATTGACATAGAATATCCATAACCAATTTTTCTGGCAATACTTAGACCATTAATGAAGTCATTAATTCGGTTGAAGAAAACTGTTAGCCATAAAAGCTTCTCTTTCGCTGTACTTTCTAAGTTTTTCAAAGCAGAACTATAACTACGAAATTGCATGTTTTTTATCTGGCTAAATAAGGAATCAAGAGAGCTACAAGAAGTCTATATTTAGAATTTTTATATACTAATCATGCTACTAAATACTTAAATATTAAGACAGTAGTAATATTACGGATATCATCAAAAAGATAGCAATCTTATTTGATTTGTGAAATACAAGTTGGGTGGGGAATGCACTTAAGTAGTTGAAAGCATATATCAAAAATATAAGTATAGATTCGGATGGCATTGTAACCCTTAATTATTAAATTACATATTATTCTTATAGATTACCAGCGAGCAAGTGATATCAAGAATTTGGCTAAATTCTTTGCTGCTCAGCCCCACTGTTACGATCGCAACTTTTGTTGTCTCACTTTCAACAGTTATAGCTGAAGTATCAGTCCCAAACCAAAATCTTACGAATAGCGGGGCAGATTCCCAAAATAATCAACTACAGGTTACCTCTGTTTCTCAGTTATCAGATGTACAACCTACAGATTGGGCTTTTGTTGCATTGCAATCTCTAGTAGAACGGTATGGTTGTATCGCTGGATATCCTGATGGTAGTTATCGGGGTAAGCGGGTAATAACACGATACGAATTTGCTGCTGGCTTAAATGCTTGTTTAGCTCGAATCAATGAACTGATTACCACCGCAACAGTCGCTCTAATAACTAAAGAAGATTTAACCACACTTCAAAAGCTGGAAAAAGAATTTGCTACAGAACTCGTTCAGCTTCGCGAGCGCATAAACGTATTAGAATCTCGTACAAGCGAGCTACAAACGAACCAGTTTTCAACCACTACTAAACTAACGGGTGAAGCAATTTTTTCTGTGGCTAGTGTTTTTGGTAATGATGCAGCCGATAGAGATAGCAATCCAAATAATAACTCAGACTTGAAAGATAATATTATATTGAGCAATCGCGTGCGACTCAATTTTGATACTAGCTTTACTGGCAAAGACCTTTTGAGAGTTCGCTTGCAAGCTAGAAACATGACTGAGTTTCAAGGTGGTGTCACGGGTACAAGGATGACTCGGTTGGGATTTGATGGAGACGAGGACAACAAAGTCGGACTAGATGACTTGTACTATTACTTTCCCATAGGCAATAAAGTTAAAGTCACTCTGGTTGCTGTTGAGGGGAAATTGAACGATTTTGTCAACACCTTCAATCCCTTAGAAAGTTCTGGAAGTGGTAGTATTTCTCGCTTTGGGCGATTTAACCCTATTTACCGAGCATCTGATGGAACAGGAGTAGGTATTAACTATGAATTAAGCAAGTTTACTAACCTCTCTTTGGCCTATCTTGCGAGTGATGCTAATGATTCTACCGATAAAAACGGGTTGTTTAATGGTAACTACGGTGCTTTAGCGCAATTCTCCTTTAAGCCAATCAAAAATTTAGACATGGGCTTAACTTACATTCGCTCATACTATGCAGGAGGTGGTAGTAGTGGTGTTAACCTTACAGGTAACACCGGTAGTGCTAACGCTAGAAGACCTTTTGGTAACGTCGCCACTTCAGCAGATTCTTTTGGCTTACAAATAAGCGGACGTATAAATCCTAAATTGACTGTCTCTGGATGGGTAGGCTACTCCTTTGTAGAGTCAGAAGTGAGTAACGATCGTGCGGATATTTTTAACTATGCCGTGACTTTAGCTTTACGAGACTTAGGCGGGAAAGGTAATCTTGCTGGTATTGTTATTGGTATGCCACCAAAAGTTATAGAAAGCAGCCAAGTATCAGATCGAGGAACTTCTTTACATATAGAAGGTTTTTACCGATTACAAGTTGCAGATAACATGTCCATCACTCCCGGATTATTTGTAATTACTAATCCAGAACATAACAACAACAATGATAGTATTTTTGTAGGAGTTATTCGGACTACCTTTAAGTTTTAAATTATTACCCCCCTTAGTCCCCCCTGGGAAAGGGGGGAAACAAGAAAAATTCAGTTCCCTCCCCTTTCCAAGTTGAAATTCCTGCTTATGCGATTTATGCAGATTATTGAAACAAAAAAAATTCAGTTCCCTCCCCTTTCTAAGGGGAGGGTTAGGGTGGGGTAAAAAATATTTAATACATGAATCATAACTTTTCAAACATCCTCTTACAAAGTATTCCCTACTCCCTACTCCCTAAAAAAACGCACCTTGTCCTATTGCTCGATAAACTTCGCGAATCATATTGTAATCAGTATCATTGACAGGAGTAAACCGAGATTGTTTGTATTTTTTGTTCTTGCGCCCAACTATTAGAGCTTGAATAAGTTTATCCTGATTCTTTAGCATACGCGATCTAATCTGCTCCACAACAGCAGGTTCAAATTTACTATTGAGAATAAAAACATCGTTAGGTAAAGGCGGGCTTTGCGCTAAGATTGAAAACTCACTCTCTGCTTTTTTGTCTAACACTTCTCTATTGTATGTATTGTTTGAAAATGCTGATGCGTGAACTTCACCTTTTTTTAAAGCCCTAAAGCGATCTGTTTCTCCCAAGTTAACTATTTCAACATCAGACTTAGGATTTAATCCAGCATCTATCAGCATCTTCAATGGACTAATATGACTACCTGGTGCTCCTAAATCTCCCAAAGCAATTTTTTTTCCTTTCAACTGTGCTATTGACTTGATAGTGCTATGCTTTGAAACAAGAATGAGTGAGTTGTAATTGGGACGAGTAATAGCAGTCAGGGGAATAGCTTGAGTTCTTGCACGAACGATTGCATATTCAGACGGTCCAAGTAAAACTAGATCCACTCGATCTGATTGTAAGGCAGTTGCAGCAGCAATATAATTTTTTACTGCTACAAACTCTATCTTTGTTTCTAAGACCTGCTCTAGTGCTATTTTAAAATTACTAAAACTCTCCTGTATATTTTCTATAGTTTGGTCATCTGTTGCTGTAAATCTAATATTTTTAGGTAAGCTAACAGCAGATTCTCTAGAAAAACTATTATATCTTTTAGTTGTTGTACAACCAGCAATAAATAGGAAAAAATTGTAGATAAATGGTCGTCTATTCATAAGTTTTTATTTTAAACCTACTTTAATTAATAAAGTCTCCTTCCCCTATTGCTTTGTAAACTTTACGAATAATATTATAATCAGCATCAACAACAGCAGTCATTTTAGAACCTTGAAATTGCTCGTTTGATGGAGATACTAAAATAGCTTTAAGCAACTTATCTTGATGTTTGAGCATCAAATTTTGTATGCGTTCTATGAAAGCTGAATCGAGGTTGTTACTAACAACAAATACATCACTAGGCAAAGGCGGTCCAATTGCGATCGCTGGAAACTCTGTTGCCGATAAACCCCCATCTCTCAAAGCTTTTTCATATCCTGAAAAAGAGCGTGCAATAGCATCAACCTCTCCTTTTTTCAAGGCTTCCATTCCCCGATCTCCTAAAAAGAGAAGTTTAACATCAGATTTTGGATCTAACCCAGCATCAAGAAGAAGCTTCGTTGGATAAATATGTCCCGCAGTTCCTCCCTTGGCTCGCATAGCAATTTTTTTGCCTTTCAATTGAGTTATGGACTTGATACCACTATTAGCACGAACAGCAATAACTGGGTAGTATTTTGGTCTTGTAAGAGCAACGACTGGAAGTGCTTTTGCCCTAGCATTTAAAATGACATATTCTGATGGACCTGCAAGAACTAGATCCACTTGACTTAATTGCAAGGCTGGTGCTGCTGCTATGAAACTTTCTACCGGAAAAAATTCTATTTTTATGTTTAATATATCCTCTAATACAGTCCGAAAAGCTCCATAATCTCGCTGTAATTCTTGAGAACCTTTAACATCGGTTACTGTAAACCTTAGTTTTTTTGGAAAATCGCTAACTGATTTCTTAGAAATATTATTCAGATTCTTAACAGCCGTGCAACCACTACTAAATAAAAGAGAATACCAAATAAAGTTACGTCGTTTCATTTATTTAAGAAGTTCATCAAATAATAATTTCAGACAAAAATTTTTTAATACTTGAAAACTAATAGAGCAAATTAATATGTTCTTTTTGAAAAGATAGGAGTTATTTCTTAGGAAAAATAAGTAGTTTGATATAGACTGAAAAAATATTTTTCAATCAAAATAATGATAGGTTTATCATATAATAATGTCCTTAACGCAAAAAAAGTACAGTGGTATCACTGATATTGTTATGCTGGAGGTCGCCGGTGATAGGAATCCTATTTAATTTTTGAAGTGTACGTAGTAGGTAGGGAAGACAGCCCACCACATTATACTTTTGTGCGGCATAGCCCTACCTACAGCACTTAAAATTTTTCCTAAATGATTTATGATTATTAAAAGATGTTTGTAAAGTATACTGTTGTATCAAGATCGGAACTAGTCCCCTTAAAGAGAGAGTATAGTGAAGATAGGTTTACACCAGTTTGTTATTTTTGTAAAATAACTTGTTAATCAAGATTCGCAAAACAATAAATGGACTGGATTACCCTACTGCGATCGCTACAGACAGATTTTATCAAAAGATTCTCATCTGGTCGTTTGCTGCATTGCGAAACAGAAGGGCAACATAGCGAATTAACAGTTATTTCTGGTGAGAGATTAAAGTCACTACGGGAGTTTTGCTGGCAGATGGCTGAGAAATACAAACGTACTTCTCCCGTTCGTGATGTGTTTATTAGCAACCTCAAAGGAAAGTTAGGGGAAGAAGTTGTTAAAGAACGTTTGGCAGACTTTATCACGGAAGTCGATTATGACAAACGCTTTGGTGGCGATGGCAAAGTTGATTTTACACTGACTTTTGACTCTTCTGTTGGCATTGCTGTTAAATCTCGCCATGGCAATCTTGATAAAGCTAGATGGTCTATTAGTATCGAAGAAGTGAAAAAAAATGCAGTGGTTGTTTGCATTTTGATTCAAGAAGAGGTGAATGAAGCACAACCAGAGTATCATCTCTACTTAGCTGGCTTTCTTCCTACCCAAATGATTAAGCTGAGGACAGGCAAAGTTACATTTGGCATGGAACAACTAATGTATGGCGGAGGATTGCGTTGCTATTTAGAACAGTTACAAACTTTTACAGATGATAACTTTCCCCGACAACAACCTCCTATTTATAGATATCCTTCTACTCCTTTCCCACCCGAACGTTTGGGTAGCAGGGGTGCAGAGGTGCAGGGGCGCGGGGAAGAAGAAATTTCATCGGTCATCTTACGCCGGGAAAGAAGTCAATACGAAATTCCTGAAGCGCAACCCAAACCTCAGTCGATAAAGTCTAATTTATATCGAGAAGAAAATAGTTATTCTCCTCCGCGAAATGAAGAATTAAGTCAGCTTTATGTAAAACTGGGCGATGAATACTTTGAGAAAGGAAAGTATGATGATGCGATCGCAGCTTACAATGAAGTTTTACAACGCAATCCCAAAGATGTCATCATTTATTACAAACGTGGTTTAGCCCGCTATCATTTGGGGGATTATGAAGGTGCGATCGCTGATTACTCCCAAGCCATTAGAATAAATCCTTATTACGGTAAAGTTTACAATAGAAGCGGTTTAGCTCGCTATCATTTAGGAGATTATGAAGGAGCGATCGCCGATTACTCCCAAGCCATTAGAATAAATCCCAATGATGCTTTTGCTTACAAAAACCGTGCTGATGTGCGTTCTCATGTGGGCGATCGTCAAGGCGCGTTAGAAGATTATACTCAAGCAATGAAGATGAATCCCAACCTGCTAAAAGACAAGCAAGGATTCTCTCCTGTTGTTGAAGTTCAACCTACTGACGCTGACAGTTATAAAAAGCGCGGTCACTCTCGTCATGATGCGGGTGACTACAAAGGAGCAATTGAGGATTACACTCAAGCAATTAAGAAAAACCCTCAAGATATTAAGATTCTTTACTACCGTGCTAATGCTCGTTACGATCTAGCAGATTACGAAGAAGCTATTAAGGATTACACTCAAGTTATTCAAAATAATTCTCAGGATGCTGATGCTTATTTCAACCGGGGTCATACTCATTTAAATTTAGGAAATAAGCAAGAAGCTCTAGAAGATTTTCAGAGAGCAGCAGATTTCTATCGCAAACAAGGTAAATTAGAAGAACACAAAAATGCACGGGAAAGAGTTCTCGATTTAGAGATAGAAGACTCTTTAGATATTTTAAATTTTTAGTGTATATACATCTTTAGAGATCCCCCTAAATCCCCCTTAAATAAGGGGGACTTTAAGGATTTTCTCCCCTTAAATAAGGGGAACTTTAAGGATTTTCCCCCCTTTTTAAGAGGGGCTAGGGGAGATCGAAACTGCAAGAAGGCACTTCAGGAAACTTGTGTGTACGCCGCAGCCTTTTTAAGGGAGAGTTCTTCCCCCCTTTTTAAGGGGGGCTAGGGGGGATCTTGATACAATGGTAGACACAAAAATCCTAACTAACAATTAATTACTCCCTTTCCGCCATAAGATTACCGATCTTCCTCTCCTCTTTCCTCTGTGTCCTCTGCGCCTGATGCGGTTCATTTCAATGGGTCGGTAGATGCATTAAGACTACTTATACTTTGCTAAAAGCGGATTCAAATGTTTGTGGCGCTTGTGCTTTGCCAACCACTCTTCGCAAACATCATTGACAAGTTCTATTTCTCCACGTGTCAAAAGCTCATCTGGTTTTCCAGAAGACAAAATTTTAGCAGCTGTTGCTGCTTTACTGTATTCGACACCGTATCTGAGTAGCTCTGAGTAGTATATCGTTTCCTTGTCTTCAACCTTTCGAGGAAATTTTCTTTGCATTAGCCGAACCATTGATAGAAATAGAAAAAGTTCTTAACACTGAAATTATGTAAATTTTTAGTGCGATCGCAGCTATCCATAGGATGATAAACATTTCTATCCATAGATAGATCTTTTTTAAACTAATGCTTTGAATGGTAAATACAATAATTCTTTAATTTCTTTTTGTCTTTAGTCTTGCTAAAAAAGTTTAAATTGGCAGTGTAATGACAAACTTTGTTCCTTCACCAGGGATTGACAAACAGTCAATTTCTCCGTTGTGCTTATCGCAAATAATTTGTTTTGCGATCGCTAATCCCAACCCAGTCCCTTGGTTAACTCCTTTGGTAGTAAATAAGTGGTCGAATATACGTTGTTTTACTTCCTCACTCATACCAATACCATTATCAGCAATCATTACTGTTACCTGTTTATCAACTGCAAGTGTTGTAATTGTAATGCGGTTGGGACGCTCTGTAATTTCTGTAAAAATGCGATCGACGTTAAAAGCATCCAAGGCATCAATGGCATTTGCTAGAATATTCATGAATACTTGGTTTATTTGACCGGGAAAGCACTGAAGTTGAGGTATATTACCGTACTCTTTGAATACCTCAATTGCGGGACGTTTATCATTGGCTTTGAGACGATGTTTGAGAATTAAAATTGTACTATCGATACCTTCATGTAAATTGAAGGGCTGTTTATATTCTCGATCGTCCCGAGAAAAAGTCCTTAAACTATTGCTAATATTTATAATGCGATCGCAAGCCACGAGCATTGAATCAGTCATTTTAGATAAATCTTCTATACAATAATCCAAATCGATTTCACTAGCATGATTAATAATTTCTTCACTAGGTACTGGAAAACTCTTTTGATAAAGTTGTAAATGTTCCATAATATCGTTAATATTTGGTTTTACTTGTTTGAGGCAAGCTGAAATAAAACCAAGGGGATTATTCATTTCGTGGGCTATCCCTGCTACTAAATTACCCAATGCTGTCATTTTCTCGCTCTGAATCATTTGCAGTTGGGTTTGTTGTAACTGTTGTAAAGATTGAGTTAATTCTGCTGTACGTTCTTGCACCCGTTGTTCTAAAGTACGGGTAAGATGGGAAATTTTTAGATGTAGTTTTAATCTGGTAATGACTTCTTCCTGTTGAAAAGGTTTGGTGATGTAGTCAACTGCACCAATTTCTAGACCTTTCACTTTATCTGTAGAATCGGATAAAGCAGTCATAAAAATAACTGGAATATTCTCTGTCATCGAATTAGATTTTAGCCGACGGCAAGTTTCAAATCCATCAATACCAGGCATCATCACATCGAGAAGAATGAGATCGGGAAGGGCGTATTCCGTTTGTTCGATAGCTGATTCTCCATCTGTAGCCATAAGGGCTTTCCACCCACATCTCTGAATTGCTTCTAATAGCACCTTCAAATTATTTGGATTGTCATCTACTAAAAGGATACGTAATGACTTTGAGAGAGCATCATCGATCATTGGCTTGACTCCATAGTTACAAAAGATTTGAGCATTTTACGTATTTTGGCCGTTTGGAAATTAGTGGTAAGTTTGCTCAACTCAGTCACGAAGGGATCTAGCTGTTGATTTTTCTTAACCAATTCGTCTAATATTTCTTCAATTTCTAAAATATCTCCCATCATGGCTAAGTGATATAGTCGTTGCAACACTTCCTGGGATGGCAAAATAAACTGACTATTGGTGACTTTATCGGGCTGGGAAGCTAACTGCTCTGGTGTTGATTGGACGTATATCCAGTCAACTTTTAGCACCGAGCGCAACGCATTGAATAATTCATCTATTTGAAGAGGTTTGCCTACAAATGCTGTTGCTCCTGCTTGTAAACTCTGCTGTCGATTTGACTCAAACACATTAGCGCTAGAGACAATAATAGGAATACAACTGGTTTGTGAATGCGCTTGCAGGTGAACCATTAATTCAAAGCCATTCATATTGGGCATGGCTAAATCCAGTAGAATGATATCCGGTTTATATTCAGTTGCCAATTGTAATCCCTGTTTACCATCAATCGCTTCCAAAATTCGACAACCAATTTCTTGCAGCAAGTTGGTCAGTATGGAACGGTGGTTGTCATCATCATCAACAATCAGAACTTGAGGTGGATCGCCTCGAACTCCAATGATTTTCTGTTGAGTCAAAGCAGTTTTACCTTTATTCCATTCGCGAGCAAGGGGGACTGTCAAGTCCAACCAAAACAAACTCCCTTCTCCTAGATGACTCTGCACCTGAATTTGGCTTCCCATTAATGCTGCAATTTTTTGACTGATAGTTAATCCCAAGCCTGTACCTTCAGAACGCTGTCCGGCGAAACCCACTTGCTCAAAAGGCAAAAAGATTTTTTCCAATTGGTCTGATGACATCCCCACACCCGTATCTTCAATTAAGAAGCGAATATTGGCGATTGGGGAACTCGGGGCCCCCTCTGGGGATAAGGGGCAATGGGGAACTCGGGGCCCCCTCTGGGGATAAGGGGCAATGGGAAACTCGGGGCCCCCTCTGGGGATAAGGGGCAATGGGGATTGGCGATTGGCGATTGGGAATAAATTTCTTGCCCAGTCCCCAGTCCCCAGTACCTCTACTTTAAATGTCACGCCACCGTTGTTCGTGAACTTGATTGCATTACCTAACAAATTAATTAAAACTTGCCGCAGTCGCTTTTCATCTGTTTCAATAGCAAGTGGAAGGCTGTCGCTAATTAAAATATTAAAATGAATCCCTTTCTGCTCGGCTCGGATACCACAAATCTCAGTTACACTTTGTAAAAAACTAGGCAAATGAACAGTAGTAGTGACTAATTCCAATTTACGAGCTTCAATTTTTGAAAGATCGAGAATGTCATTGATTAGCATCAGCAGGTGCGAACCACATTGATGGATAATGCTGACTTTTTCCTGATTTTTCTCTGTTAAGTTAGGAGATTGTGCTAATACCTGAGCAAAACCAAGGATACCATTGAGTGGCGTGCGTAGCTCGTGGCTCATATTTGAAAGAAACTCGCTTTTTGCTTGGTTAGCAGCATCAGCCGCTTGCTTTGCCTCAAGCAGTTCGCGGGTTCGCTCTTCTACTTTTACCTCCAAGGTTTTGGAATAATCTAAAAGTTGACTGTTGGCAATTTCTAATTGTTGGTTTGTTTCTTCTAACTTCTTCTGTTTGTAGGCATTTGTCATTGCAATGACACTGCTAATAAAAGCAATTAGAGCAGGCGTAACTGGAATTAGAACACCAGATAAAAATATGCAGTAACTACCCCCAATTGATATTCCACTCAAACCTATAGTTGCCCAAAGAATTTTGCCACCGGGAAGAAGCCACCGACTACGCGCACTGGCTAACCACAAACTCCCTCCAGAACCAAGAATAGACCACAAAACAATCCAGAAAGACGAAAAGATACCAGAAATTCCTTGAAGATTAGTTTTACCTGTTTTTGCTCCTCGTACCAATTGGAGAGCAATATTAGCGTGAATAACTACACCAGGAGTAGGTTTTTGAGCAGATATCAAGGAGGAACTGAAGGGCGTGCTAAAAAAGTCATTGGTACTAGCAGCAGTTGAGCCAATAAATACCATGCGATCGCGCATTAAATTTGCTGGAATTTTTCCTGCTAAGACATCGCGCATGGTAACTTTACGAAAAGCAGTTTCCGAACCATACCAATTGAGTAAAATTTGATATCCTCCGACATCGGTATCACTATAGCCTGCTTCCCGATCTTTGAGGGGCTGGTAGACTGCTTTTCCTAATCGAAACTTCTGCTGTTTCTCGTCAATACTTTCTAAGGTAATTTTTTCAGCTTCCAGGTACTTGAGCGCTACATGAGTTGCTAATCCCGCTTTAATTTTACCCTCTTCTTTTGCATCGATTGCTGTCAGTAGGGCACGACGCACATGACGATCGCCATCCAGCACAAAATCAGCTAATCCTACGCGATCGTGTTTTTTCAATTCTGGTGGAGGATTGACCCGTTCGCCAGTTATTTTTTCAACTCCAATCAAATTAGGAGTCGTGCGAAAGACTTGAACGAGTTGCTCGTGACCGCTTCCTTCTGGCAAATCCCGGTATAAATCTAAACCAATGGAACGAGGTTGTTGTTCTTTAATTTTTTCTAATAATTTTGCCAATGACCAGTCAGGAACAGGCCATTTACCCACCGATTGAATATCGCGCTCGTCAATGGTGACAATGACAATTTCATCAGCTATTTCCGAGCGAGATTGGAGCCGTACCCATTCATCGCGGAGTTTCCATTCTGGTAAATTGAAAAGCCCTAACAATTGCCCAATCGTAACTGTTAGGGCAACACTAGGAGTAATAATCAAAACGCTGCGAGTGCTGTGAATAAAAGCCTGAAGTTTGCGCCACATACCATACAATGTATTTATTTTGGTGAGTAGGTTGGGTTGAGGAACGAAACCCAATTTACGTAATATATAAGGCACGATCTCACCAATACTGTGTTTCTTACTTTACAGACATCACGACTGGAGCCGTTGCAATCTCTTTCAAGTTAACTGAAGTCAGAAGTTCTTCCCATTGCTTCATAATGGTTGCATTGTTGGGTTGTTCTGCCTGTAAGGCACCAAGCGTTGCTGCACAGTCATACCAAACTCCATGTTTACCAAAAGCAGTTGCCCGCTTCAATGCGTCTTGCTCTTGCATTGCCCTTGCTAATTCAGCATTGGGTTGAATGCGTTGAATCCAACCATCAACATAGGGCGTACTCGGACCGAGTTGTCCGTCGATTTTCAGCGCCAAGAACCATTGATAATTTTTACCAACGGTTAAAGCTGGTGCATCAGCAGGTAATTTAATTGCGATCGCCCCTGTTCTTCCAGCAACTGGAATGGTCATTTGGTGCTGAGTTTCACCAGTTTCATCCTTAAGGCTGAATACAGCTTCTCGAGCATTAGAAGCAGGGATATACACTATCACAGTCGGACGTTCAGACACCGTTGTGCCATAAAAACTTTGGGGTAGGAGTGCAATAAGCGCATTTGGGCCTGTTGCTGCTAAAGTTGAAGGATTCAACTGGTAAGTGCCAACACGAGAAGCTCCTCCACTTGCTTGTTGGGGAGTACCGTTACCTTTGGCTGGAGTAAACAGATTGCCACGAGAAGCTCCTCCACTTGCTTGTTGGGGAGCGTCGTTACCTTTGACTGGGGTAAACAGATTACCACGAGAAGCTCCTCCCGTTGCTTGATTGGGAGCGCCATTATTGGTTGGTGGAGTAAATGTTACAGCGTAGGCACTGCTGTCTATACTAACACTGCTAGTAACTAGAGCGATAACGCTCAATGCACTAGCTAAATATCGGTATTTCATGATGTTTCACCTCTTAATTCTGGTAACTTTTTGATAAAAACGTACATTGAGCTTGCAGTATTCAGTTTGTTTGAGATTCCCTCTTCAAAGAACGTATATACATTATTATTTATAAGCAATTATTCTCTCTGTTACTATAAAAGTAGTATAAATTAATAAATTATTAATTAGTGAAATTACGTAATTAAAGCCAATTCCCAACCAAAACAAAAGTAGACCAAAAGAACGGGTCGCGAAAATCTGATTGGCGAATCAAGTTTATTTGCGCTTGTCGCAGTGCTTCGGCTTTGGTAATTTTGGGTTGTCGTAGTTGCTTGTAGAAGTGAATCATCAGCATTTCTGCTGCCTTATCTTTGACAGGCCATAGGGTGGCAATGGTGGAACGGGCACCGGATTTGACCGCTAAACCTGCAAGTCCCAAGACAGCGCGATCGTCTCCTGTCGCGGTATCGCAGGCACTCAGTACTAGCAATTCAATTGCTTTTGATGAATTACTACCCCGATTTTTCAGCAGTTCGGATAATTCCTTCACATTAACTTGCCCATCCCATGTTAGTAAGAAGGTATCTTCAAGCCGCGAACTAAACTGTCCGTGGGTTGCAAGGTGAACGATATCGGCACGACTTGATTTTACCCGCTCGGATAAGGCAAGACTTGTTAACTTTTGGTTTAGTAACAGGTCAGATGGGACTGTCTGGGAAATTTGCTTGACTTCCGATTCCACTGCAGGTAAGGCAGCAAAACCAGCATGAGATTGACTGATACCACCGACGATCGCATTAATTTTGTTTTGCTTAAGAGATTGGGCAGCCATGAGTTGCAATCCGGGCGAGAGGGCAATAGCATATTTTTCAATCAGATATTGCTTACCGTCATGCAAAGCAGCCATGGGAATATTACGTAACTTACCATCTAAAACAAATACCAGTGTCTTAGTATCTTTAAAAATTTGTTCTTGTTCGGCAGGACGAATCAACCAATCATAGATTTTTTGGGTGAGTCGCTCTCTGTCTTGAGAATCTGAAACAGGGTTGAGGGCAACTAGCAGATTATCGAGAGTTTGCTCAATTTCTGCTTGGGATTTGCGAATCGCATAATAACGCAGAGGTTCTCCCGTTTTGGAGAGAATCACCGCTAGGCGATCGCTTAAGATAATCGGGTAAATGACCGTTGCTTGTGGGTCAACTTTATCAATCTGCTGTGCTTTGTCCAAACAAGCTTCCCGGAAAAAGTTATCAAGTTCGGCGACTTGCAGTGACTCAATTAATTCACGGGCTTGCATGAGTGCTACCTGAGTTGGTTGCTCATCTAGAAGTAAACTGACTAGTTCCCGGTAGACAGGCTCGACACTTTCACGAAAAGAGAACTGCATACTAGAGTTAACGGCACTTAAATCGGAACGCAGCGCTTTTAAGGACTTAACCGCTTCGGTATAGGCGGAAATCGCTGCTTTGCGATCGCCCTGTTGTTTATACAACTGTCCTACCTGCCATGCCGATTGAGCAATAATATCGTCAGCTTGCAATTGACGGGCAATATTCAAGGATTTCTGAGCTAATTTTTCAGCGTAAGACCACTGTTGGGTGCGACGGTAAAGTTGTCCCCATTGATACAGTGCATGAGCTTCTGCAGTCGCATCCTGAATCTGTTGTGCAGACTTGACTGTCGCTGCCATAAGTTGTGCCAAGTCCTGAATTGGTAGAACTTCATCGGGCTTGGACAATCGATTTAAGGTAGCCACAAAATTAATCGTGGCATAAAGGGAATTATGGCTGGGTGGTAGTTTTTCCAGTTGTTGTCGCAATTGAGGTGCGAGTTTAATAGCATATTCAAGTTTGTCGTAATTCACCAACAATTTGAAACGAGCCAAACGTGCTTCTAACTCATCGTTCGGGTTGGTGGCTGCTTTTTCTGCCTGCTCAAAGTAATCAAATGCTGCTTCCGGGTCTTGCAAATCAGAAGCATTTTTTCCTAAACTCGAAAGAATAGAACTTAACTGGGTTTCGGCTGCAATTTTGTTTGCGATCGCTAAACTTTGCTCCAACACCTCTTGACTTTTGCCATCACCGCTTGCGTGCAAAGCCATACCCAGCGATCTTAACCCACTCACTTTAACATCTGAATCTGGCATTGCTGCCAATTTTTGTGTAAGTTCTTCTAATTGTTGTCGGGAGCGACGGTAAAATCCCAGACTTTGTAATGCTTGTGTCTGGTTAATTTGACTGCCCAAGCTTCCCATTTTATCACCCGATCGCTCGTAATATTTTTGAGCTTGTTGCCAGGTGGCAAGGGCAATTTCAGCTTTACCTATACGGAGTTGTAAATTTGCTTGTGTATTCAGTACTTGTGCCCAGATAATCGCATCGGTAGAGGGTTTAGACGTTTGTAAAAGTTTTACACTTTGCTCGATAGATTTTCCAGCAGCTTCCCACTGATTGAGTTCTTGTTGTGCCAGTGAAAGATAACTTAAACTTAGGGCTTCGTTTATGCGATCGCTTGAAGCTTGATACTGTTGCACTGCTGTTTGCCAAGCCTTCACAGCTTCCGCAAAGCGCCCCATAGAGTAAAGTTTTCGTCCTTCCTCAAGCCAGTTAGTCGATTGGGACAAAGACGTAGGGGTTGCTGTTATAAGTGCAGTTTCTTGAGGAGATGCTTTGACAGGTGTAATGATAAATGCTAAACATAAACTTATAATACTTAGACTGACATATAACCAACGATTTTGTTTAATTCGGAAAGCCATAAATAATTACCAAGACCGATAACTCATTTTTATTGGCAGCACAAGAGTGCTAGGAATCCTATATTATGTATGGTTCCCAACAAAGAATAGGATCTATCACTTTAGAAACTTCCAAATAAAAAAATCGGGAGCATCCCAATTTGGAAAAAACACACCTGCGATTGAAATCGCCGCTATACAAACAAAGTCCACCTACGTGGACTTAATATGAAGTCCGCGCAGGCGGACTTAGATTGTATAGCCCCAGAATTCTATTCTGAGGGCAATGTGCCAAATTGGGATGCTCCCAAAAAATCTCCCAAAATATTTTGTGGTGCGGGCTTCTAGCCCGCTTGAATGAAGTACAGATTTATCTGCGTTCATCTACGTTCATCTGCGGTTCCTTAATCATTTAAGTGTATTGCACCCAATTGAAAACTGCTAGCAGAGAGCACTTTTGAGTATCCAGAAAAATTAATTCCTGGGAACCGCAGCACAAGTGAATGCTTGTTGTATATTTGCTCTTGATTTATCTGCAACTAACTCAATGCCATCAGCATTACGTCGCCAAGAAGTCGCTTCAATGATTTCTGGCGATGTGGGAATTTGTGCTGTGACTTCACCATTTTTCTGGTAAACAGATAAGTCGCGGATGTCAGACCAAGTGCTTTGGCGCAGCCCGTCGTAGACATCGCTCGTCACCTGTCGATTGGGATTTAGAGGTACTCCACCCCTTCCCGTTGCCACAAAACTGCTGCCTGTATTATGAGAACAACCTGTCGCAATTTGTTGTGATGAATCGACTAAGTTTACAGGTAATTCAACTAAGCCGGAACTGGGGTCAATGCCGATGTTTTTGATTTGAACCATGCCATTGACGCCAAATTTAGAACTAGCTGTGATGTCATTTTCAGGAGTTAAGCGATCGCGGAATTCTAAGCCAAAAATACCTTCGGTGGTAATGTTAATGTTACCGCCATTTCCTTGGATTGCGTTGGCGATAATGTCGCTGTTTTCCCGTCCAATGATGAAGGGAGCATGAATTGTAATATTGCCACCGTTGCCTATACCGCCTGCTTCGGCTGATATTTGGCTATTCCGTTGCATTAGCACAGTATCTTGCACTTGCAGGTTGATATTACCACCTTCACCAGACTTTGCCGAGGCGGTGATGCTGCCAAGATCGCTCAGGAAAATAGAATCAGCGTTGATGCCTAACACCCCGGCGTTACCGCTTCCCTCGTTCTGGACGTTGATTAATGCACCATCTGCCACACTTAATTTACCTGTATTAATTGTCAGGCTACCAGAGTCTCCAGAGGGTGCGGGTGGAAGTCCAAATTGTCGGCGTAGCGATTCATCTAGGATACTGGCAGAGGCGCTAATCAAGCTAGGATTGCGGGAACCGGGCACCATACCTCTGACCTCAATAGAGTCAGTCGCATCGATCGATAAATTACCGCCTTTGCCACTTGTAATGGTAGAGGAATCAATTCTGCCCCCATTGGTGACAATGAGTCGCTTAGTATCAAGCCTTACATTACCAGCAGAACCAGTAAACAGAGATGGAGAACTGATCGAACTTGGGACAAATGAGCCTGGTATAAATCCACTTAATTCTATTAACTCAGCCGCCTTGATAATCACGTTCCCAGCAGCACCACGACTGAGGGTTGCTGCTGAAATTGAGCCTCCATTCAGAATAGTTAACTCTTTGGTTGATATATCAATATTCTCTCCACGACCAGAGCTATAGGTTACGCTAGCAATGCCACTGGAACTACCAGAAAGTGAGGAGAAGCCCAGCAGTTTTAATGAATCGGCGACTTCTAAAGAGATCTTGCTAGATGCTCCAGAGCCATAGGTGTAGGAACTGATTCTTCCTCCTTCTTCAAGAACCAACTGCTTAGTTGTAACTGTAATATTCCCAGTATTACCAGCACTCAAGGTTTCAGTCCGCAAAGCGCTATTTATTATAGGTCTATCGGGATCGACTCCAATCAACTCAACTAATTCGGAAGCTCGGACGTTAATGTCTCCAGAGGATTGTGCTCCTAAGTTTTGAATAAGCGCAACCGATCCATTGATGAAACTGACACGCGCTCCTTGGATTTGGATGGCTCCTTCACCAAAACCACTGGCATTAGCTAGGGCTTTTTGTGAAAAGCGAATATCCCGAAAACTCTGCACATTATCGTAGCCAAAAGTCCAGCCCTGCGCTACTGGGTTCAAGCTGACTATTCCAGAACCAACGCCTCCTAACTCAATTCGTCCGCTAATAGCTTTTAGAGTACCTCCTACCAAATTGATATCTCCACCAATCAGAGCCAGAGTCTTTCCTGGCTGTACTTCTAACTGTAATCCTGTGAGATGGCTTTGTGGAGTAATGGGCGAGTTACTTTGATTCAAAGGATTTAGCTTTGTCAGGTTGTGTCCCGTACCTTCAACGTGAATCGGTTTTGGGTTTGTCCCAAACTGCAACCCAATCGGTACACTCAGGGTGAGAAGTGGTGTGTTAGAGGTCGAGGAAATGCCAAATTCAGCACCATCGGCAAACTTGATGCTATTAGCTGTGCTACCAACAAATGAGCCGCCGATATTTAATTTGGCATTGGCGTGAAACAGAATACCAGCTGGATTGAGCAAAAATAAATTTACCGGGTTACTACTGTTTATCGTGCGAATCAAGCCATCAATATGAGAAACATTTCCACCCGTCACCCGACTAAATATAGTTGTAATATTTGGCGTATTCACTAAATTAAAGGTAGCTGACCCACCTGTCGGTACAGAAAATTCACGGAAGCTATGAAATAAATTATTACCTTTTTCCAAACCATTAAGAATAGTAAAATTCTCACCGTTTGAGTTGACAGTGGTGTTAGTAGTTCCATCAGATGTCACCTGAGCGATTGCGCTTAACGGCATTCCTTGAGTGAATAACCCGCTTATTAATATAAAGAGAAAGGGAACAACTCTCATCACCAAAAACTTCCTTTGTTGGATGTAAAGTTAGAGTTCCCTCAATGGCATTATTGATAACATTATTAATTTTTCGGAACCGCAGCACAGGTTAAGACTTGTTGTATATTTGCAGGATATTTATCTGCAATTAACTCATGGGATTTCACGAGTTACAGATCCCCCCATTTCCCCGATAAGGAGCGCGAATGCTAAGCTGTTCCACATTTAGTTTGCAAAGGATAATTAACGCGATCGCAACCACAACCACCTCACCAGCCAAGTCAATGCTGCTCCTACTTGACTAGTTGCAGCAACACTCCCTAGCACAATACGTCCACTAGGAGCAGTTAGAAGACTTTCTTGAGTGAATAATCCACCGCACTTTTACGATTCTATTACCTTTAATTTAATCCACTGCTCTCAAAAACTCCTCTGCTGTGACTATCTTCACATTACGAAATGGATTAAGCACCAGCAGATCCTTATCGCCGCTGACAATATACTCCGCTCCTCCATTTAATGCCAGTTCTAAAATTTTGTCATCTTTCGGATCGCGGCATTCCTGAACTTTTTCAATAATCTCAACCAGTATCGCCCGCTCAACAAATGTCTCCAAAAACTCCTCTCGCTCTTCACTCGTTACAAAGCGATTGAATTTCTCCCGCCCAAGCACATCACTAAGTTCTTCTAACAACTCAAGTGATAACAAAACTTCTCCGTGTTTCAAAGCATATCGAAACGCTTTCGAGGGATTACCGTTCTCAAACAGCAATGAACTCACAATTACATTTGTATCAAAAACGTAACGTGCTTTACTGCTCATTCAAAATTGAGTCCAAAATTTCTGGTGTCAATCCTCGCTCTTGCGCCTTCTGGCTGATGTCACTCATGACTTCTTCCAGTGTTCTTTTTTCACGAGTTGCTTGAGTCAATTTTATGCTGAGTAATGCCTCAATTTTACGCTTTTGCTCCTCCGGTGCCGTTTCAAAGATACGGGCTGCTTCCACGTTGACGCGAACGGTAATGGGTTTTGTTTCCATAGTTTACTAAATTTAATGAAGTTTCAGGATTTTTCCTGTTTCCACTGAACCGATCCAAGATTGGCTTAGATCGTCCCATATTGCTTGGTACTCCGCATGAAAATTATTAATATCTTCAGTTTCTATCATAAAACCTCGTGAGAAGTTTTGTCACTTGTAACAGTTAACTCTGAGGAACAGCAGCACAGGTTAATGCTTGTTGCATATTAGTAGGATATTCATCTGCAACTAACTCAATACCATCAGCGTTGCGTCGCCAAGAAGTTGCTTGGACAATAACCTCTGGTGAGGGTGGAATTTGTGCTGTCACTTCGCAATTTTTCTGGTAAACAGCTACATAAAGCTGGACTAATGAATCAAACTACATTACGCGAATTTGAGAAACCCAACATTTATCAGCATTTGTTGGGTTTTGCGCTTCGCTCTACCCAACCTACAATTTCCTCAGCCCTTGCAGTATTGTGTCCACACTTCACCTTCGTAGGATAAAAATTGCCCTTTCGGAATTTTTCCGCTCTCTAATAGCGGCTCAAGCTGGATGATGTCGATTTTGAATCGAGGTAAAAGCTGCTGGATGAATTGGTAAAACGTTTCGTACATCTTGAGCAGTTTATTCCTAGATCGGTGGAGCCCATTCATTTTTGGAAATCGCCTTACAATTCCTCATCTTTCTCCTCTGCGTACTCTGCGTACTCTGCGGTTCAAAAGTCATTTATTTAACCGCAGAGGCACAGAGCACGCAGAGGTAAGAAGTGACAGAGGTATTGATTTCCTGAAGGTTTAATCGGGAGGCGGAGCCTCTTGAAAGGTATTCCCAGGCGGAGCCTGGGAACGAGGTGGGCTAAATCAGAGGAGGTGGGTTAAATCAAATTAATATCCGCCTTCTTCTTCGTACTCTGGCTGTCTTTCCTTAATCTTCTTAGGAATATTTACGGGTTTTGGCGGTTCGCTATCAGCCCAAGCATCACCGTCTATATCATCGTCATAATCATCATAATCATTGGTATATGGCTTGGGATTTTTCGGCTTCGATTCGTACTTGGGTTGTGTATTATACCTATCTTGACCCGTCGCCTCACTCCAATTATCTTCTTCCTCTTCTTCGTATTGCACGGATTCATACTGTCGTGCTTCCATCACCCGACGCTGAGGACGTTCTTCTTCATAATAATCCTCATCCCATCGCTCTTCCATGACGGGTTCGGGTGCGCGGGTAATTTTTGGCTTTGGTTGCTCTAAGGGAACACCGGGTGGTAATTGATTGCTGGGTGCTATGGTGCGGGAAGCATAACCTCCACCATATTCGTCTGCGTCTTCACGTTCCCAAGGTGCTCTACCAATACCCAAACGCTCTAACAAACCAACTGTCAGTTGGGTCACTCGCTCTTCTGCGCCTTCAAATACAATCAGTCGATTTGGTCCGGTGCTGACAATTTCGTCTACGGAAATCTCGTAAGTACTGAGAAATTGGTCGGGAATTTGCGGTAGTCCTAATGATGCAATTGTGATGGTGTAAAGCTTTCCGGTTTCCCCGTTGAATTTGAAGCCCCGTACTTTACCCAACACGTCTCCTGTTTCTGTAATAACTTCCCAGCTGACTATGTTGCTGTACAACTCGACTTCAATATCTTCTATGACATCTTCATTATCAACCAAGATGACATCGCCAATTTGATTGATGTTATTGAGATACATATAACGTGGTACACCAGAAATAGAGATCAGGCTGTCTCGCAAGCTCAGAGCCACAACCTCTCGCCGATCGACATCGATCCAAACTTGGCTGATAATGCCAAGCCGTTTGCCGTTATCGCGGGTGATTACCTGGGTGTTTAAAATATCGGAACGTCTAATAATTTGTTCGGAGGTCATTATATACCGAGTCCTGATCTCGAATCCGGTTGTCTATACACTATTATTATCAAAAACTCAAGCATTTGTTTGGTGGGATTGTAACTTGATACCCAAAACTTGGGTGTACGCTCCTCTTGCTTGAGTCACGCCGATTGTGCGTTCGGCTGATTCTATCATCGGTCGGCGCAAACTGACAACAATAAATTGCGCTTGTTGCGCCTGTTGCTTAATCATTTTAGCTAATCGTTCT